>JAUXDG010000203.1 GCA_030618475.1 Gammaproteobacteria bacterium
CATCCATGGCACCCCCGCCGGTACTGATAACCATGGGTTTACCATAGGCAGCAATATGGGTGAGCAGGGGTATGTTTTTCAGGTCCCCCGAGGCCACTTTGAAAGCCGGCACATCCAGCTTCGCCAGGAAGTCGGCACTGGGTAGATCAAAAGCCGTGGCCACCACCGTAACTCCGATTTCCTTGCTGTAATCCATCAACTCCCTGTATTCACGCCAACCGAACTCCAGAAACTCCCGGTGCTCCCCATAGGTCTTGCCGAAGCTGTTCTGATGATCGTAGGGCTTGTTGTAGCCGGCCTTCGTATACAGACTCTGGTTGTCCCGCTTTTGCAGCTTTACTGCATCCGCACCGCATTCCTTAGCGACGCGAAACATCTCCATAGCGGTTTCCAACCTGCCCTGATGGTTATTTCCGATTTCAGCGATAACATAGCAGCCGCTATCGTCCTGAATGTCCTTGCCATCTATTGAGAGTTTCCGCATGTGTTTCTTTCCCCTTCTCTATTACAGTTGACCGGAATTAAGGCCGACTGCCGGTATTCTTCCGGCACGGCGAGCTCGATACAGTTGGTGTGGATGATCGGCCGAATCGGATGAGCGGCCGGTATTGCAGTCCTGTAAGGGCGTTAGCATACTTTGTAGGGGCTTCTCTTTAAGCAAACAACGTCATCGTTGGCGCCGGAGTATACTGTTCTCAGTATCCACTATTGAATCGTCCCCCCGTGTCGAGGGACATGGTCCAACAACTCATCGTATGCTGCGCCGCATAACGCTCCACGATGAGAGACTAATACTTGGGCCGCATTCTTTTCCGTAAACTGTCACCGCGTTCACGCTGGCTCCACAAGTTCGGTATGCATGTAGAGGGAATGTTTCTCTATCTGTTCTGGCTAGTGGTGCGTCCCATGTCTCCGCAACATGCATCGGCAAGCGGGCGAATGCTGGTCCGCCGACTGGGACCGAAAACGCATAAACATCGTCAGATGAAGCGCAACCTGGCGTTGGCTTTCCCCGAGCTGGACAAGCAACAGTGTGAATCCCTGGCCCGTGATATCTGGGGCAACTTCGGAGCCGTGATGGCCGAGTATCCGCACCTTAATACACTCACGGCCGGTGGTTCGCCGCCATTTATCAATCTGGTCATGGACAAAGACACGCGTGCAATACTTGAAGAAAAACGACCCGCCATCTATGTCAGCGCACATATCGGCAACTGGGAACTGGTCGCATCGAGCATCGCAAAGTCTGGCATACCGCTCAGTGTGATTTACGGCCCACAGAACAACCCGGTACTGGAACGCATGATCCAGAAGCAGCGCAGGTCACTGGGTTGCCGGCTTATTACCAAGGAAAACGGTATCCGCCAACTGGTACGCGAAATCCGTTCCGGGCGATCGGTCGGCATGCTGCCTGACCAGCGGGTGGACAGCGGCGAACCGGTAGCCTTTTTCGGCTGTGATGCACCGACAACCACCAGTCCCGCCTGGTTGGCGCTGAAGCTCAACTGCCCGTTGATACCGGTACAGATAGAGCGGACCGGCGACGCCCGTTTTCGTGCTGTGTTCCATCGGCCCATCCTCACCGGTGGCAAGTCGGATGGACATACTGATCCTTTGCAAGTCACCGAAGATCTTAATCACTTGTTCGAGAGCTGGATTCGCGAGCGGCCCGATCAGTGGCTATGCATGAAACGGCGCTGGCTGACGGATGCCTACAACATGAGTCCTGGACACAACACACCGTGCGCCTGATGCTCACCTTCTTCCGCGCCTATCCGCGGCAGACGCTGATCATGCTGCTGGCTTTGCTGTTCGCCGGATTCGCCCAGGGCATCGGTCTGTCGGCACTGTTGCCCCTGCTCAATATCGCTGTTCGCAACGACACCGCCAACACGGACGAAATTCCCGCCCCACAAAACGAATATGAGCTCCTGCTGAATGAGCTTCTCAATGGTGTCGGTATCAATCCCGGTATCGGCACCATGCTTGCCATTATCGTCATTGCAGGCACGTTGAAAAACCTTTTGCTGCTGGTCGCTAAAAAACAGGTGGGCTACACGGCCGCACATGTTGCCACCGACCTGAGACTTAAAATGCTGCGCGCTATCCTGAGCAGCCGCTGGGAGTATTTCATCAGTCAGCCGATTGGCAGAATCGCCAACTCACTGGCCACCGAAGTCCAGCGTTCGTCACAAGCCTTCGTCAATGGCTCACTCATGATCACCTTTGCCACTCAAACGCTGATCTACGGCTCGGTGGCCGTCGCCCTCTCCTGGAAAGCCACACTGGTCTGCCTCATCACTGGTTTGTTGATTGTCGCAGCCGCCAACTCTCTGGTACGCATGTCCCGGAGGGCCGGAAGGAAACAAACCAGCCTGCTGACTTCACTGGCGGCACGCCTGACTGACACATTGCAATCGGTCAAGCCGTTGAAGGCCATGGCGCGTGAAAACAGGGTCAATGCCGTACTGGCCGCGGAAACGTCCCGACTTAACAGGGCACTGCAACGACAGGTCCTGAGCACAGCGGTGCTCGCTGCAGTCCAGGAAGAATTGCTGACCATCGCGATCGCTGCGGGCATGTTCATCGCACTGGTTCAGTTTGAAATGCCGTTTACGACGGTACTGGTGCTGGTCGTGGTGCTGGGCCGGATGCTGCGGCAGTTCAGCAAGGTGCAGAGGGAATACCAGAAACTGGTGATCGGCGAAAGCGCTTTCTGGTCACTCCAAAGCACCATTGACCAAGCCCTTGAAACAAGGGAAAAGCCGGGCGCCGGGAAGACTCCGTCGTTAAAGGACGGAATACGACTCGATGCCATTCATTTTACCTATGCCGAACACAGGGTCCTTGACGGACTGACACTGGAAATACCGGCCGGATCGCTCACCACCCTGGTCGGCCCGTCCGGGGCAGGTAAAACCACCCTCATCGATCTGATCACCGGCCTGCTGCAACCCCGCTCCGGAACCATCCTCATCGATGACACACCCGTGTCGGAACTGGATATAAAAGCCTGGCGGCAAATGATCGGTTACGTGCCGCAGGAAACCCAACTGCTCCACGATACCGTACTGCACAATGTCACCCTGGATGATCCCGGGCTGTGCGACGCGGATGCTGAACGTGCACTGAAAGATGCAGGAGCCTGGGAATTTGTGGCTGCACTGCCCGAAGGCATGGACAGCATTGTTGGAGAACGAGGTGAAAAACTGTCGGGCGGCCAACGTCAACGCATCATGATTGCACGTGCACTGGCCCACCGCCCGAAGTTGCTGATCCTGGATGAAGCCACCAGTGCCCTGGATCCAGACAGTGAAGCCGCAATCCGGCAGACTATCCAACAACTACGCGGCAAGCTGACGCTACTCGCCATCTCCCACCAGGCAGCACTGATCGACGCAGCCGATCGCGTCTACCGCCTGGAAAACGGCCGTGCCATCATGGCTAACGACGTATTGCTTCACGCCGTGGGCAGTGATTGAACGTCTAGTGCTCTCTATCCAAATACCCGCCGGTACACGGGAAGCACTCTCTTTAACAAAGGCTCCATCTTCATGTACAGGCCAAGGGATTCCACGTCCAGCCCGTCGAGAAAATTTTTTACCTCCAGGCCCAGTTCGGTATCGCCCTGCATCACCAGGCGGCGCTGGAAAACCAGGGTATCCGGATCCTCCTCACGGCCCACCAGTAGCAGGAAATCGTACACAGTCCCCGCTATGGATAAATCGCTGACCCCGCCATGATCCCTTGCCATCAGCCGGTCGCCGTCAAACGTTAATGTAAAGGTAATACCGGCATCGCGCACCTTGATTGCCAGCGAGCGGTGTTGCAGGAAATCCAGCTCACCTTCCCGTATCTGCTCTTCCAGTGCCTTATTGAGCGCCAGTGCAATCAGGCGCGAATGTAGCGGATTCGGCAACAGGGAAAAGGGTGCCGCGAACAGCCGGGGTAACCGGGGCGAGTTGTTTTTTACGCTATCAGGCCTCATAACGGGAACAGTATATCCTTTCGCCGCATCCATTCTTTAATCCAGATCAAGGTTTGTATGGATTTACACCCCTGTTTTTCTATCGCCGTGACAGGCACGTTGTATGTTAAGATGTTGAACTCTCAATCTTGCTTCTATATACACCTGTAGTTCTGCCTGATCGATGAGTGACGATATGAGTATAGATCTCGGAACCACCTATATGGGGCTAGACCTGAAGCATCCGATTGTTGCTTCTCCTTCACCCTTGTCAGCCACGGTGGATGGCATAATGCGCCTGGAAGATGCCGGTGCCGCTGCTGTTGTCATGTTGTCGCTGTTTGAGGAACAGGTCCAGCATCAGACTGATACCATGGAACGTATCATGGGCTCGGGTGAAGACGGTTTTGCAGAGTCATTGAGTCACTTCCCGGAACACGATGATTATCAACTCGCCCCCGACAGCTACCTGGAAACCCTGCACCTGGCTTCAGAACGAACCGGTATTCCTGTTATTGCCAGTATCAATGGTGTCACAAACAGGGGTTGGATCGATATCGCCAAAATGATGCAGCAGGCCGGTGCCAGTGGAATTGAATTAAACGTCTACTATATTCCAGCCCAGATTGCCCTGTCTGGCAGGGCGGTGGAAGATCTTTATCTCGATGTCATCAAGGCGGTCAAAGGCGCAGTGTCGATTCCGGTCGCACTCAAAATGAGTCCGTATTTCAGTTCGGTCGGGAATATGGCGCAGCAGTTTGATGCAGCGGGTGCCGATGCGCTGGTACTGTTCAACCGTTTTTATCGGCCCGACTTCGATCTGGAACACTTCCAGGTCATTCCGAATGTCAATCTCAGTACAGCTGCGGAGATTCGTCTGCCGCTGCTGTGGCTCTCACTGCTGTACGGACATATCAAGGCTTCAATGGCCGCGTCGCACGGCGTTCACAGTGCGACGGAAGTTGTTAAGTGCCTGTTAGCCGGGGCAGATGTCGCCATGACCACGTCTGCATTACTGCAGCATGGAGTCGAACACCTGACGACACTGGTTGACGGCCTCCAACAGTGGATGCAGCAGAAAGGATATAACTCGGTCCGTCAGATGAGGGGGATCATGAGTCAGCGGCTTGCCTCTGATCCAAGCGCCTTTGAGCGGGCCAATTACATCAAGATGCTGGAAACCTACAAGAGCAACCCGGTGGCGACGTAACGCGTCAAGCGGAAGGAATTGACTCCGCCCCATTCACTGGTAGTACCTGTGTGAAGCGATCAGCTACCAAGTCCCGCAACGCAGCACGATCCAGTTTGCCATTCGTGGTACGCGGTAAGGATTCAACTTTCAAAAAAGCACGCGGCCGCATGGCACCCTCGATGCCATTACGGCATAACTGTGCAAGCGCCGCTTCGTCGATATCGCCGCGGTAAACGGCAACAACCCGTTCGCCCCATACCGGGTCCGCCTGTCCGGTTACA
>JAUXDG010000031.1 GCA_030618475.1 Gammaproteobacteria bacterium
TTCCTAAGACCGCTTGGCCTCCGACTTTTAATTGGGGACAGACCACGATTTTTTAGAAAATGGCAAAACATCTTAAAGTTCGCCGCAAAAAATCGTGGTCTGTCCCCAATTAACAAAACGCCCGCAAGGGCGGGCGTTTTCAAACACGGGATATCGCTATACGACGAGGTACACTAAAAAGGGATATCGTCGTCGAATTCATCCACAACAGCGGCCGGTGCCGGGGCTGCAGCGGAAGAAGATGCGGCGCCGAAATCGGCACTTCCACCACCTCGGCCACCCAGCATCTGCATTTCGTTAGCTATAATTTCAGTGGTATAGCGATCATTACCGTTTTTATCCTGCCACTTGCGGGTCTGCAGCTTACCCTCGATGTAGATCTGGGAACCCTTTTTCAGGTACTCGCCGGCAATCTCCGCCAGACGCCTGAAAAACACCACTCGATGCCATTCGGTCTTGTCCTTTTGCTCGCCGCTCTGCTTGTCCTTCCAGGATTCGCTGGTAGCGATGGTGACGTTCGCGACCGCGTTGCCATTCGGCATATATTTGACTTCCGGGTCTGCACCCAGGTTGCCGACCAGAATTACCTTGTTGACGCCTCGTGCCATGTTTCACTCCTCTCCTTCGAAATCACGCTCCGTGTGTTTTCGTTGCTACTGGTTGCTTGGCTAAAGCGAGCAATCATAACGGCTGTTAGAACGACTTCCCAGCAGAGATTGCAAGCTCTTGATTCGCGGCTCAGGCCTCCGGCACCGCCAGCGCCATTAACGCCTCTTCGTCCAGCGCATGCTGGTCAATTTTCAGATAAGCGACCTCATCTTCGCCGATCACCACCACTTCAGCCACACCCCGCACGGCGGTAATCTGCTGGGCCAGTTTGCGTGCTGCCAGCGGATCCAGGCTGCCAACTCTGAGCAGGCGGGTGCTCAGGTAGCGGGGATTTTTCATACTCGCGGCGAACACCAGCCACACCAGCGTCACCGCAGCGCAAAACAGGAATACCGCCTCCAGTCCAAAGCGGCCGTGCAACCAGCCCCCCATGGTTCCGCCGACAAAGGCACCAAAAAACTGTGAGCTGGAGTAAAAGCCCATCGCTGTACCCTTACTGTCGGGTGGCGCCATCTTGGCAATCAGTGACGGCAATATGGCTTCCAGCAGATTAAATGCCGAATAAAAAACGAACAGCGAAATCGCGATAGTCAGCACCTCATAATGAAATTCATACAGCGCCAGTTCAGCCAGCAGGATAACCACAATCGCACCCACAAATACCTGCTTCATGCGCCTGTGCTTCTCCGCCTGCAGAATAAACGGGATGGCCATCGGCAGCGACAGCAGCAGCACTGGCAGATAGACTTCCCAATGCCGACTCGAAGTCAGTCCGGCAATATCGCGCAATGCCAGCGGCAGTACCACAAAGCTTGCCGTTAGAATCAGGTGCAGAGAGAAAATGCCTATGTCAAGGCGCAACAGCTGCGGATCGCGTAATACAGAAGCAAACTGCGCCGGTACCGCTTCGGCGTCACGGCGCACACGCGTCACCACCGGGTTAGGCACCAGCAGGACCACGACGCCAATACCGCCGATTGCCAGCACCGCGGTCAGCCAGAAAATGCCCGGGACGCCGATCCAGGTGTTCAGTACCGGGCCCAGCACCATCGCCAGTGCAAAGGATGCACCGATACTCATCCCTATCATGGCCATCGCCTTGACGCGGTGCTCTTCGCGGATCAGATCGGCGGTGAGCGCCATTACCGCCGCGGCAATGGCGCCGGCACCCTGTATCGCACGCCCGGCAATCACAAGGTAGATGCTGTCTGCTCTTGCCGCTATCACGCTACCCAGGGCAAACACCAGCAAACCGAAGATAATTACGGGCTTACGACCGATACGGTCCGACAACAGGCCATACGGAATCTGCAGCAATGCCTGGGTCATGCCGTAGATACCAATGGCAAAACCCGTCAGCGCAGGCGTTGTGCCTTCGAGCTCGTCGGCATACAGCGCAAATACCGGCAGAATCATGAATAACCCCAGCATGCGAAGGGCATAAATGCCTGCCATGGATGCAGCAGAGCGAGCTTCGGCCCGGCTCATTCCGGCGGCTGCACCAGGGTTTTTGCTCACGAGACTGTTTCCTTTTTGGCCTGAGTTTGAGAAACGCAGTATAGTAACAGGTTAGCCAAATCGCAGGAATCAAGATGGACAGCATACGCTTACGCGGAGCACGAACGCATAACCTGCAGAATATCGATCTGGACCTGCCCAGAGACCGGCTCATTGTGATCACCGGCCTGTCAGGCTCGGGTAAATCTTCGCTGGCATTTGACACCATTTATGCCGAAGGACAGCGTCGCTACGTGGAATCCCTGTCGGCCTACGCCCGCCAGTTTCTGTCGATAATGGAAAAACCCGACATTGACCATATAGAAGGTCTGTCACCCGCCATTGCCATTGAGCAAAAATCCACGTCTCACAACCCGCGCTCTACCGTTGGCACCATTACTGAAATCTACGACTACCTGCGCCTGCTGTTTGCGCGGGTGGGTACGCCACGCTGCCCGGACCACGGCATTGAACTTGAGGCGCAAACCATCAGCCAGATGGTCGACCATGTACTGGAAAAACAACAAGACTCACGCTGGATGCTGCTGGCACCCGTGGTACAGGAGCGTAAAGGTGAACACACCGCCATTCTCGATGAACTACGCGCACATGGGTTTATCCGCGCACGTATCGATGGTGAAATCACTGAACTGGACCAGCCGCCGACACTGGACCTGCGCCGCAAACACAGTATCGAAGTGGTTGTGGATCGATTCAGGATTCGCGACGATCTTAAATTACGCTTGGCGGAATCATTTGAAACCGCACTTCGGCTCGCCGATGGCCTGGCACGCGTCGTCAGCATGGACGATGCGACTGAGACCACCTTCTCCGCCAAGTTCGCCTGCCCGCAATGCGGCTATTCCCTGAGCGAGCTGGAACCGCGCCTGTTTTCCTTTAATAACCCGGTGGGCGCCTGCCCGAGCTGTGACGGCCTGGGTGTGCAACAGACCTTTGACCCCAAGCGCGTGGTTGCACACCCGCACCTGAGCCTGGCCGGTGGCGCAGTGCGTGGCTGGGACCGGCGTAACGCCTATTATTTCCAACTCATCAGCTCTCTGGCCGATCATTATAGTTTTGATATTGAAACACCCTTTGAAGAGCTGCCGGAAAAATTACAACAGTCGATTCTGTATGGCAGCGGCGAGCAGATCATTGAGTTCCGCTACCTCACCGAACGCAACGGAATCAAAGTCAAACACCACCCCTTTGAAGGCATTTTGCGCAACATGGAACGCCGTTATCGTGAAACCGAGTCCAATGTCGTGCGCGAAGAACTGGCGCGTTATCTCAGCACCCACGCGTGTCCCGACTGCGAAGGCACGCGACTCAACCGTTCCGCCAGACACGTATTTATCGGAGACTGCACGCTGCCGGCAATTGCCGCACTGCCGGTGGGTGAAGCCAGCAATTTTTTTTCCACGCTACAGCTACCCGGCCGCCGTGGCGCCATAGCTGAGAAAATCGTCAAGGAAATCCGCGAACGTCTGGATTTTTTGGTCAACGTCGGACTGAACTATCTGTCACTGGAACGCAGTGCAGACACACTGTCCGGTGGTGAAGCGCAACGCATTCGCCTGGCCAGCCAGATCGGTGCCGGACTGGTTGGTGTTATGTATGTTCTCGATGAGCCTTCCATCGGCTTGCACCAACGCGATAACCAGCGCCTGTTAAACACCCTGACCTATCTGCGTGATCTCGGCAACACCGTCATCGTTGTGGAACACGATGAAGAGGCCATCCGCACGGCTGATCACGTTGTCGACATGGGCCCTGGCGCCGGATCACACGGTGGAAAAATTGTCTCACAGGGGACGCCGCAAGACATTATCAACGATCCCGCATCGTTGACCGGACAATACCTGAGCGGCACACGACGTATTGCCGGTTCGCTGAAGCGCACCCCAAATGATCCTGAACGCCAGCTAAGCATCAAAGGCGCCAGCGGCAATAACCTGAAGTCGGTCAATCTGGATATTCCGGTGGGGCTGTTAACCTGTATTACCGGCGTCTCCGGCTCCGGCAAGTCCACCCTGATTAACGACACGCTTTACCTGACCGCCGCCGCTGAACTGAACGGTGCGGCAACAGAACCGGCACCCTGTCGATCCATCGAAGGTCTGGAGTACTTCGACAAGGTTGTGGACATCGACCAAAGCCCCATCGGCCGCACACCACGTTCCAACCCGGCGACCTATACCGGCCTGTTCACCCCCATCCGTGAACTGTTTGCGGGCACCCAGGAATCACGCTCGCGCGGTTATAAACCGGGACGTTTCAGCTTTAACGTCAAGGGTGGCCGTTGCGAAGCCTGTCAGGGCGACGGTGTTATCAAAGTCGAAATGCATTTTCTGCCTGACATCTACGTACCCTGTGATATCTGCAAGGGAAAACGTTACAACCGTGAAACCCTCGACATTCGCTACAAAGGCAAAAACATTAACGAAGTACTGGAGCTGACCGTCGAGGAAGCCGCCGATTTCTTCAGTGCCGTACCTGTCCTTTCACGCAAACTTCGAACCTTGCTGGATGTCGGACTCTCCTACATCCACCTTGGCCAGAACGCCACCACGCTCTCGGGTGGTGAAGCACAGCGCGTCAAACTGTCCAGGGAACTCTCCAAACGCGACACCGGCAACACCCTGTACATTCTCGATGAACCCACGACCGGCCTGCACTTCCACGATATCGAACAACTGCTGCGGGTGCTGCACCGTCTGCGCGATCATGGCAATACCGTCGTCATCATCGAACACAATCTGGAGGTCATAAAGACGGCTGACTGGAGCATTGATCTTGGACCTGAAGGCGGCAACGGCGGAGGTGAAATCATCGCCGCGGGAACGCCAGAGACTATCTGCCAGAACAGCCGCTCGCACACCGGACATTTCCTCAAGCCGGTGCTGGAAAGAGACCGCGATGATTCTCAGCCCGATACAGAAAAGATGGCAAGCCAAAACCTGCAGCATTCCTGATCTTGTCGCCTTCAGATACTATAGTTCCACGGGAATTACACAGGGGAAGTCATTGAAAAACGCATGCTTAAGTCTCTTTCTGTGCGCCTGCTCCATGGCGTTCGCCGGCGACGTACAGCAATACCAGGACCCGACGACAGGACTGTTTACCTGGAAAACCCGCCAACCCGGCTTAAGCCTTCAATTAATACAGCTTATGCCGGACTATATTACTGCCATCTATAGCGCACGCGGTCTTCCTCCCTCACTGGTAAAGACGATGGCAAGCCATTGTGTGTTCGGGACCATTATCAGGAATGAGTCGGGCGAACAGCTGTCCTACCGGGTTGCCGACTGGCGCTATGTCACAGATGACGGCAAGACCCACCCGATAAAAACCAAAACCGAATGGGTCAAGGAATGGAAGGACCAGGGTGTCAGCTTCCGCTGGTCGATACTGCCGGATGATCAGACTTTTGAAGCCGGGGACTGGAGCCAGGGTTTCACCACCATCCCGCTGCCGCCCGATAGTTCACTTAAGCTTATTTACACTTGGAGGTACCAGGGTGAAAACCATAAAGGCACATTGGAAGGGCTTCGTTGCGCACCTGCGCAGGCGCCGCAACGCTAGCGGGCGCTATTTCAGCGCATTGTCGGTAATCTCCCTGCTGTCCGTAACCCCGGCGGCAGCCGAACTGCCATTGCCGGAACTGAGCCACGAGCTGACGCGGCTCTCCCCACCGATTGAAGCACCCGCCTTTCAGCTTGAAGACATGGATGGCGAAAAGTATTCACTTGAAAGCTACAGGGGCAAGGTTGTACTACTGAATTTCTGGGCAACCTGGTGCCCTCCCTGCCGTCGCGAAATTCCCTCCATGGAAGCCTTGCATCAGGCCTTCAAGGACGAAGCGTTCGCCATTCTTGCCATTAACGAATGGGAGACTGAAGATCACGTGTTTGCCTTTATGGGACAACTGCCGGTTGAACCCGGCTTTCCCATTCTGTTTGACCTGGACAGTGAGGTTGCACAAAGCTTCGGCGTCATGGGCCTTCCGACAACGCTGCTGCTGGATACACAGGGAAAGATTGTCTACCGGGCCGTCGGCGGCAGGGATTTCGATCACCCCGAAGTTAAAAAAATCATCCGTGAATTGCTGCCGGATGCCGGGCGCCCACAGAAGAAATAGTCATGCTCAACGATAAAGACAAAAAATACCTTTCTGGTATACCCAGGCATTTATATCTTCTGTCGATCACCACGCTGATAACCGTAAAGCTCATATTTGCGGCTGCGTGCGTTCATAATATTTATTTAACAAAGATAACAGGTTCCATTGAGGGGTATGGTATCGCGGATATTGCCCGCCTGTGGGCGAGTGGGGTAGATCTCGAGGAAACTTATTCCGGCGTTTATGTCGCGGCGATTAATAGATTAGAGTTGGCATTTATCGACCTGGGATTAGTTGCTATTCTTGCTATCAGCGCATGGACGATTCACGCCTTACGTCAAAGAAATATGCGGATTGTTCAGACGTTAAAAGATTGTGGTGACTGGTAGGCTGGCAACCCTGGCGCAACAATGCACCCCATTCAGACGCTTCGTGCCGCTGAGTTTAATCGGCATCCAGATCAAACAAAGAGGAATGGTTATGACTGAAAAAACGCTTTACGCGCGCCTTGGTGGCTATGATGCAATATCTGCTGTTGCGAATGATCTTCTGCCGCGCCTTATGTCAGATTCCCAAATTGGACGCTTTTGGAAGAATAGAGGCGAAGATGGAATTAATCGGGAAAAGCAGCTATTGATCGATTATCTCTGCTCAAGTGCTGGCGGCCCGTTACTATATACAGGTCGCGATAACAAAACATCTCACAAGGGAATGGGTATTAGTGAAAGCGATTGGGAGCAATTTATCGTTCACTTAAATGCAACGCTGGATAATTTCCAGCTTCCACAGCAAGAGCGAAGCGATGTTATAGCATTCATTGAAAGCACCAAGGCAGACATAGTGGAATAATGCCTGTGTACTAAGAAGTACACAGGCAGGACCAGAACGACGCGTTAACGAGCGCGCCTGGCCTTGGAAGCTAGTGGTCAGCCATAGGCGGACGTAGAATGATAATCATCAGCGCAAACATACTGGTCGGGCTTGTCGCCTTTCTTCACCTCTACTTCCTTATCCTCGAGATGTTTCTCTGGGATAAGCCTTATGGTCTGCGGACTTTTGGCCATACCCAGGCATCTGCCAGTGCTTCAAAGATCCTTGCGATGAATCAGGGGCTGTATAACGGGTTCCTGGCGGCCGGACTCGCATGGGGCCTGAGCCTCGGTGCGGCCGGCCACTCAATCAAGATCTTTTTTCTGGCTTGCGTAGTAATCGCAGGCATCTTCGGGGGATTGACGGCAAGTCGAAAGATACTGTTGGTTCAGGCGTCACCTGCAGTCGCAGCGCTCGCTTTGGTATTTCTTTCCAAGGGTTAGCAGCCGGTCGACTGGTATTTATGGAATTACCTTGTCAGTTGCTGTTCATTAATACTTGACTATTTCAGTCAAGTATACTATTGGTATTGAACAGGCTTGCTGGCCTTAGCAAGGAGGTTATTATGAGTATCTCGACTGACACGCAGCACACACACCCTGTCAAATTCGACAATCTCAACTGGGTAGCCAGTGATCCACTGCTCCGTGACCAGGAGCAGAGCCACCGGCTACACGAGCCGGACCATCGGATCAACACCATCGATCCGATCACCGGCCGGGATATTGACAACGTTATCGGACACCCATCGATTGTCGACGGCAATCTGACTATCTATTTCGAATCCGAAAAGAGCCGCAGAACCTATCAGGAAACGCCCATTGATCATCCCTATTCAGGATCGACAGGCAAACCGTCCGAGGACATGGACAGGGGTGGCTAACGGCAGGCGATAACACTTCCAATGCTAAGGCCCAAAGCCTCAGCGGCATGACCATTGGACAAGGCTATTTCAACCAGGCCGTTCGAGTTTTCGTACCAGAAGGGGGTACCCGCTTCTGCCTCAGCAAAGGTAGCTCTGAATTCACAGCTTGCCCCTGCCACGTCGAGGACGGCATCCTGCAATACACGGCAGGAACGTAACCCGGTTATGGCATTTCCATAGCTGTCAAGATAGACGACCTGCATAAGATCTTCAGGCCAGGCGGGCATCGGCAGTCGAGTGACTTCAATCTCTTCAGCGGGCAGCTGTTCTCCCCGCGCAATGGCAGCCGCCACCGGCGCGAACAGATCGCGACCATGGAAGCTGTTGGAAAGCCGTTGTGGACGCCAGGTAATTTCGAAGACCTGCACACGATCGGCGCGACCAATGAGGATCGAAAACAGTCCATTGTCAGGCCCCACGTACCAGCGACTGTCGGCACGCACGACCAGTGCACGCCTGTTGGTGCCGACACCGGGATCGACTATGCAGACGCAGACGCTATTGTCCGGCAGGTACTGGCTGTAAGCCGGTATCAGGTAAGCCGCTGCCTGGACATGAAAAGGTGGTAGATCGGGAAAAATATCCACCACCGGCAGAGCCGGCGCCTGCGCAAGCAGCACCGCCCGCATTTGCCCCAGATAGGGCCCCTGGACACCGAAATCAGTGAAGATTGCAATCATCAGCCGATTAGTTCTTCCCCTGATTGAATGGGTAATACTATCATTTTAGACAAAACGCATTGCTCGCTGATCCCCCAGGGGACCTTCTCCCCAGGGGACCCTCTCTTGCTGCGCAATTCACCTTGTCTCGCCTATCGGCGATTGACACCCTCTCTCGCCTGACGGCGATTCACCGCCACGATCCTGTACCAAACCCGCTCGTAATTATTGGCCGAAATAAATTCGGCCCTTCTACGAGCGTATTCTACCCACTCGATCAGGGCAAGAACCAGAAACGGTTTCCAGACCCACCAAGGTCACAATTGCAAATAAAACAGGCTGAAAAGCGAAAAGCAGAGTAGTATTAAAAGCACTTGATCCAAGCTGAGGCCGTATATGATGACTACAGCTCGTTACAGTATTGGAGAAGAAATCGCCAACGCCGTCACCCACGGTATCGGCGCACTGCTGAGTGTTGCCGGCCTCGCTGTTCTGGTGAGTTTTGCCGCCTTGTACGGTGATGCCTGGCATATTGTCAGTACCAGCATCTTCGGCAGCACCCTGATACTGCTATATGCCGCCTCCACTGTCTACCACAGCGTGTGGCATCGTCAAACCAAACTGATTCTGCAACGCCTTGATCATTCAGCCATTTTTATTTTAATTGCAGGCACCTATACACCTTTTGCCCTGGTAAACATGAGAGGCCCCTGGGGCTGGACCCTGTTTGGCATGGTCTGGTCTATCGCCCTGCTGGGAATCGCCCTGCAGCTCTTTCCACGTCGACGCAATGAACGGCTGTCGCTGGCACTCTACCTGGGAATGGGCTGGATGGCTGTGGCCGCGATAAAACCGTTTCTGGCGGGTGTCGAAACCGGCGGTTTGATCCTGCTGCTGATTGGCGGGCTGTTTTATTCCCTGGGCGTCATTTTTTACGTTTGGCGGCAGCTGAAGTATCACCACGCGATCTGGCACGGTTTCGTCCTGGCAGGGAGCGCCTTTCATTTCTTTGCTGTGCTGTTTTATGTGGTGCCAAACGCGCCACGTTCCCTGTAGCGTCACCATTTCAGGAAACAAAAAAGCCGGGCATTGCCCGGCTGTTGTGATGATCTTTTCTGACAGTGCGGAAGTTTATTCGGCCACCGCCTCAAACCCCTCCGCGTCGGTTTCCGGGCGATCGACCAGCTCAACCAGAGCCATCGGCGCCTTGTCACCGGTGCGAAACCCCGTTTTCAGAATACGCAGGTAACCACCCGGACGATTCTGATAGCGCGGACCCAGTTCGTTGAACAGCTTGGTCACCACGTCGCGATCGCGCAGACGGGCAAAAGCCAGCCGCCGTCTGTGGACGCTGTCGCTCTTGGCCAAGGTGATCAGCGGCTCGGCAACACGACGCAGCTCCTTGGCCTTGGGCAGCGTCGTCTTTATGACTTCGTGACGCATCAGCGAAGCAGCCATGTTGCTGAACATTGCCTTACGATGGCTGCTGTTACGATTCAGTTTTCGTCCACTTTGACGGTGACGCATAATTCTACCCTACATTAAATGCTTCGGCGGATTGCTTTTCGCTACTCTTGAGCCCTGCCGGCGGCCAGTTTTCCAGACGCATACCCAGCGACAGACCACGGGATGCCAGCACATCCTTGATTTCGGTAAGCGACTTCTTGCCGAGGTTGGGCGTTTTGAGCAGTTCAACTTCGGTGCGCTGAATCAGATCACCGATGAAGTAAATACTTTCTGCTTTCAGGCAATTCGCGGAACGTACAGTCAGCTCCAGATCATCGACCGGACGCAACAGGATCGGATCAATATCTGCTTCTGGCCTCTCCTGTTCTACTTCTTCCTTGCCTTGCAGATCGACGAATACCGATAACTGGTCCTGAAGAATGGTAGCCGCCCGGCGAATGGCTTCTTCCGGATCCAGGGTACCATTCGTTTCTATCTCGATAATCAGCTTGTCCAGATCGGTGCGCTGTTCAACACGGGCAGCATCGACATTATAGGCGACGCGATAAACCGGCGTGAAGCTGGCGTCCAGTTGCAACGCACCAATCACCTTGTTTTCTTCTTCCTTGGTAGCACGCAGCGTTGCCGGTTCATAGCCACGGCCCATTTCGACCTTCAGTGTCATGTTCAGCTCACCAACCTTGGTCAGGTTGGCGATCACATAATCCGGATTTAGCACTTCGACGTCGTGATCAAGTGTGATATCAGCCGCTGTAACCTGCCCCGGCCCTTTCTTACTCAGTCGCAGGGTCGCTTCTTCACGGTTATGCATTTGCAGTGCGAGCCCTTTCAGGTTGAGCATGATTTCCATGACATCTTCCTGAACACCTTCAATCGCGGAGTATTCGTGCAATACGCCTTCGATTTCCACGGCGGTAACCGCACAACCCGGTAGGGATGACAGAAGAATACGACGCAGGGCATTACCCAGCGTATGTCCGAAACCACGCTCCAGCGGTTCCAGCACTACCTTTGCGGAACGATCGTTGATAGTCTGAACATCTACGATACGTGGCTTGAGGAACTCGGTGACCTTGCCCTGCATGAAACGCCCTCTTAAGCTGTTGCTTTACTTGGAATACAACTCTACGACCAGATGTTCGTTGATCTCAGCGGGGAGATCCGAACGCTCGGGACGCGCTTTGAACACACCTTGCATTTTCTTCGCATCGACTTCGATCCAATCGACAAAGCCGCGCTGCTCGGCGACTTCCAGCGCAGACTGGACACGCAGCTGATTACGCGATTTTTCAGCAATCGTCAGGTTGTCATTTGGCTGAACCTGATAGGAAGGCACAGTAACACGCTGACTATTAACCGTGACTGCCCTATGGCGCACCAGCTGACGCGCTTCCGAACGGGAAGCTGCGAAACCCATCCGGTATACAACGTTATCGAGTCGACTTTCCAGCAACTGCAGAAGGTTCTCACCTGTAGAACCCTTACGCTGAGCAGCACTCTTGTAATAGTTACGGAACTGACGTTCCAGCACACCATAGATACGGCGCATTTTCTGCTTTTCGCGCAGCTGTGTGGCGTAGTCGGAAAGACGCCCGCGGCGTTGACCGTGCTGCCCCGGAGGGAACGCACGGCTTTCCACCGAACACTTGGCGGTATAACATTTTTCGCCTTTCAAAAATAACTTGGTGCCTTCCCGACGACACTGGCGACACTTGGGTCCAACATACTTAGCCATTTAGTCTCCTCCGCCCTAAACGCGCCGCTTCTTCGGCGGACGGCAACCGTTGTGCGGAATGGGGGTCACATCGGTAATATTTGTAATGCGGAAGCCTGCGTTATTCAGCGCACGAACCGCAGATTCGCGGCCAGGACCGGGGCCCTTGACTTCAACTTCCAGATTCTTCAATCCATATTCCTTAACCATCTCTCCAGCACGCTCGGCCGCAACCTGCGCCGCGAACGGCGTACTCTTGCGCGAACCGCGGAAACCGGAACCACCAGAGGTCGCCCACCCCAGGGCATTACCCTGACGATCGGTGATAGTCACAATGGTGTTGTTGAATGACGCGTGAATATGGGCGATTCCATCGACCACATTTCTTTTAACCTTAACCTTCTTGCGCGTACGGCTTGTTGACGGATTAGCCATGTTAAATACCTGTTACCAGCAACTTGTTCATCGACGAATCGGGCGACGTGGTCCCTTTCGGGTGCGCGCATTGGTGCGGGTACGCTGACCACGCAACGGTAATCCACGACGGTGGCGCATACCACGGTAACAACCCAGATCCATGAGACGTTTGATATTCATGGACAGTGTGCGGCGCAAATCGCCTTCCACCGTGTACTTGGCGACCTCACCACGAATGGTTTCAATTTCCGACTCGGAGAGATCTTTGATCTTCGCTTCCGGCTTGACACCACTGGCGTCACATATTTTCAGCGCCGCGGTATGGCCGATTCCGTATATGGACGTCAGCGCGATTACCGCGTGCTTCTGTGGTGGAACATTAATCCCGGCTATTCGAGCCATGAATCCTATCTCCTCAACGGGACCAACCGGTTGCGATTCACGAAACCCGCAACAATACCGGATTCAGTCCCTTATATCAATTTAAAACTGGGTATTTGCAGTCGATCAGCCCTGTCGCTGCTTGTGCCGGCCATCCTTGCAGATAACCCGGACCACGCCCTTGCGACGGACAATTTTGCAATTACGACAAATGCGTTTTACAGAGGCACGTACTTTCATGGTTTCACCTATATATTCTGGTCTACCGCAGAAGACCGGCGCGGCCGTGGCCCTTGAGATTGGCCTTTTTCATCAGACCCTCATACTGGTGCGACATCATCAGCGACTGCACCTGGGCCATAAAGTCCATGACCACCACCACGATAATCAACAAGGACGTGCCGCCAAAATAGAAAGGCACATTCCAGTACAAAATCAGGAATTCAGGCAGCAAACAGACTCCAGTAATGTAAATAGCACCCGCCAGTGTGAGACGCGTCATTACACCATCGATATAACGTGCGGTCTGTTCACCGGGACGGATGCCTGGGATAAAGGCACCCGATTTTTTCAGGTTATCCGCTGTCTCCTTCGAATTAAACACGATAGCGGTATAAAAAAAGCAGAAGAAAATGATCGCCAGTGCATAAAACAAGATATACAAAGGCTGCCCCGGAGACAGGGTGGAAGAGATATCCTTCAACCAGCCCATGCCCTCGTTGCTGCCAAACCACTGCCCCGCCGTCGCCGGAAACAGAATAATACTGGACGCGAAAATCGGCGGAATAACGCCGGCCATGTTCAGCTTCAGCGGCAAATGGGTACTCTGGGCGGCGTACATTTTGCGACCCTGCTGCCGCTTGGCATAGTTCACGGTGATTCGCCGCTGACCACGCTCAACAAAAACGACAAACGCGGTTACCGCAAGCACCAGTGCAAACAGGAACAGAATAGTCAGGGTATTCATCTCCCCGGTACGCACCAGTTCCAGTGAACCACCAACGGCTGCCGGCAGACCGGCCACGATACCCGAGAAGATGATGATCGAAATACCGTTGCCTACACCGCGCTCGGTTACCTGCTCACCCAGCCACATCAGGAACAGCGTCCCCGTTACCAAACAGGCAACCGCCGAAATCACAAACGGCAGGCCTTGTAAAACCACCAGAGGCTGCGCACCTACCACCTGACCCTGCAAGGCCGTCGAAATACCAATCGCCTGGAAGGTTGCCAGTACCACGGTAGCGTAACGCGTGTACTGGGTAATCTTGTGCCGTCCGGCCTCGCCTTCCTTCTTGATCTGTTCCAGCGCCGGCACGGTATAGGACAGCAACTGCATAATAATCGACGCCGAAATATACGGCATAATGCCCAGCGCAAACAGTGACAGTCGACTCAGCGCACCACCCGAGAACATATTGAACATGTCCAGAATGGTTCCTTTCTGCTGCTCGACCAACACCTCCAGAACGTGGGGATCGATGCCCGGCAGCGGAATAAATGACCCTATGCGAAAAACAAGGATCGCGCCGAGCACGAACAGGATGCGATGACGCAACTCTGTCAGTTTACCCAGATCACCGAGGCCTCCGGTTAGACCTGCACCAGCCATTAGTGTAACACCCGCTTAATCCTCGACCTGGCCGCCGGCCGCTTCAATCGCTGCTCGTGCGCCCTTGCTTACGCCAATGCCACGAACAGTCACGGCCTTGCTGATTTCACCCGATGCCACGACCTTGGCATACAAGGTACGCTGTTTAATGATACCCGCCACCTTCAGGGCAGCCAGATCAACGGCATCACCCTCAACCAGCTTCAGTTCGCTCAGGCGCACTTCCTCGCTCACGCGGGATTTACGTGATGTAAAACCGACCTTTGGGAGTCGACGCTGCAAGGGCATCTGACCACCTTCGAATCCGACCTTGTGAAAACCGCCGGAACGGGATTTCTGGCCCTTGTGGCCACGCCCGCCGGTTTTGCCCAGGCCCGAACCAATGCCGCGCCCGCGGCGCTTGGCCGACGGCCTGCTGCCCGCTGCCGGGCGTAATGTATTCAGTCGCATGTTATGCTTCCTCTACTTGGAGCATGTAGGATACTTTGTTGATCATGCCGCGGTTTTCGGGGGTATCGATCACTTCAACGCTGTGACCGATACGGCGCAGACCCAGACCAAGCACACAGGCCTGGTGCGATTTCAGTCGACCGCTGGTGCTTTTAAGCAGAATCACTCTTAGTTTCTTGTCAGCCATGCTTTACTCCAGGATCTCTTCAACCTTTTTACCACGCTTGGCGGCAACCGTTTCCGGCGAACTCATTGAAGCCAGCCCCTCCATGGTTGCCCGCACCACATTAATCGGGTTGTTGGTGCCGATGCACTTGGCCAGCACATCGCGAACACCGACCACTTCAAACACGGCGCGCATGGCACCACCGGCAATGATGCCGGTACCTTGAGAAGCGGGCTGCATATACACCTTGGCGGCACCGAAGCGAGCAGTAATCGGATACTGCAGAGTACCGTCCTTCAAGGCCACCTGCTGCATGTTCTTGCGCGCATTCTCCATTGCTTTCTGGATTGCAACCGGTACTTCGCGCGCTTTTCCGCGTCCAAAGCCGACCCGGCCCTCTCCATCACCTACCACAGTAAGCGCTGCAAAGCCGAATTGGCGACCACCCTTTACCACCTTGGCAACACGGTTAATACCGATCAGCTTTTCCTGCAGACCGTCCGAATTCATCTGGTTATCGACATGCGCCATAGTGCAAACCCTTATTTAGAATTCCAAACCGGTTTCACGCGCGGCATCCGCCAGCGCTTTAACACGGCCGTGATATTTGAAACCGGAACGATCGAAAGCCACGGCAGTAATGCCGACAGCCTTGGCACGCTCAGCCACCGCCTTGCCGATTGCGGCAGCTGCAGCAACGTTCCCGCTACCCTTTATGTCCTTGCGCAGCTCACTGTCGAGAGTTGATGCGCTCGCCAGCACCTTGTCCCCGCAAGCATCGATAAGCTGCGCATAAATATGGCGCGGCGTACGATGGATGCACAGGCGAGGTCTGCCCAGTTCGTGGATCCTGGCGCGGGTCTTTTTCGCGCGGCGCTGTCGTGATGCCTTCTTGTCCATACTGATACCTTTATTTCTTTTTGGCTTCTTTACGCATAATGATTTCGTCGGCGTACTTCACACCCTTACCTTTGTAGGGTTCCGGTGGACGATAGGCGCGGATTTCCGCAGCAACCTGCCCGACCCTTTGTTTATCCACACCCGTGACCACCACTTCAGTCTGGCTGGGAGTCACGACGGTAATACCCTCGGGCACCTGATACTCTACCGGGTGCGAAAACCCCAGGGTCAGATTCAACTTCCGGCCCTGGGCCTGGGCACGGTATCCCACGCCGACCAGTTGGAGCTTCTTCTCAAACCCCTCACTGACACCTCTAACCATATTGCTCACCAGGGCACGCATCGTTCCCGCCAGGGCCATGGAGATTTTGGAACCGTCTTTAGGCGCAAAACGCAGAACGTTGTCATCCTGTCTGACGTCCACAGACCTGTGGACATCCTGCTGCATTGAGCCTTTGCTGCCTTTGACTGTTACCGCCTGACCGTCGATTTTGATTTCGACGCCGGATGGCAATTCAACTGCTTGTTTTGCAACTCTCGACATGACCTGTACTCATCAAAATACGTAGCACAACACTTCGCCACCTTCGCCGGCAGCGCGTGCAGCGCGATCACTCATAACACCCTTGGAAGTCGATACAATCGCAACTCCCAGGCCACCCTGCACTTTAGGCAGTTCGTCATTCGCTTTGTAGATACGTAAACCAGGGCGACTGACACGCTTGAGATTGTCAATGACCGGCTGACCTTCATAGTACTTGAGATCAACACTCATAATCGGCTTACCTGCTTCGTCGCTGACCTGAAAATCAGCAACATAACCTTCGTCCTTCAGTACCTGCGCGATGGACTGCTTCAGTTTCGAAGCTGGCATGGACACCGAAATTTTGCCCGCACGCTGACCATTGCGGATTCGGGTCAGCATATCGGCGATGGGATCCGTCATCATAGTTTACGTACCTCTAACTCTATCTGTACTGCTACCAGCTGGCCTTGACCAGGCCCGGAATGTCACCCTTCATGGCGTGCTCGCGCAACTTGTTGCGGGACAGGCCAAACTTACGGTAATAACCGTGCGGACGCCCTGTCAGTCGACAGCGATTACGCTGACGGCATGGACTGGCATTGCGCGGCAGCGCCTGTAACTTCAACTGGGCATCGTAGCGCTCTTCATCCGACTTATTCACATCGCCGATGATCGCCTTCAGCTCGGCACGCTTCTTGGTGTACTTCTTTACCGTTTTAGCGCGCTTGAACTCACGCTGGATCATGGAAGTTTTTGCCATGGTATTGCGGTCCTCAGTTCTTGAACGGGAAGTTAAACGCGGCCAACAATGCGCGTCCTTCCTCATCAGTCTTGGCGCTGGTGGTAATATTGATATCCATACCACGCAACACGTCAATCTTGTCGTAGTCCACTTCCGGGAAAATGATCTGCTCCCGGATACCCATGTTGTAATTGCCGCGACCATCAAAGGCCTTTGGACTCATGCCACGGAAATCACGAATTCGCGGTATCGCAATATTGACCAGGCGATCCAGAAACTCGTACATACGCTCCCGGCGTAGCGTCACTTTGCAGCCGATAGGCCATCCTTCGCGAACCTTGAAACTGGCAACAGACTTGCGCGCCTTGCGGACGATCGGTTTCTGCCCGGCGATTTTTACCATATCGCTGACGGCATTATCCATCACCTTTCGGTCACCGATCGCTTCGCCTACACCCATATTGAGGGTGATCTTGGAAATAC
>JAUXDG010000188.1 GCA_030618475.1 Gammaproteobacteria bacterium
ATAGACCCTGTTCTGCAGCAACAGCTGGAGGCATTGATCAGGGAAAAGGGTCTGCAAAAAGCCGTCGGGCAGGAACGCCTGGCGATTGCACTGGTGGATATTACCGATGCGAAGAAGCCACGCATGGCGGCTATCAACGGCGATGTGATGGAATATGCCGCCAGCCTGCCGAAGATTGCCATCCTGCTCGCCGCCTTTGTGCAGATCGAGCAGGGCAAACTCGAGCTGGATAAAAAGCTCGAGGCTGACTTGATAGCTATGATCCGCAAATCAAGCAACACAGCCGCAACCCGGGTGCTGGACCTGGTCGGCCGTGAAGAACTGCTGCGCATACTGATATCGCCGAAGTTTATGTTGTACGACAGGCGCTACGACGGTGGTCTCTGGGTCGGCAAGGCTTATGCAAAAAAAGGCGCCTACCAGCGCGATCCCTTGAACAAGATCTCGCATGGCATTACCGCCATCCAGGGCGCACGCTTTTATTACCTGCTGGACACCAACCGCCTGGTCGGGCCAGAACTGACCCGGAAAATGAAACAGATCCTTGCCAACCCGGCGATCAATCACAAGTTTGTAAAAGGCCTGAAGGCGCGGCCGGGCGTAAAGCTCTACCGCAAATCAGGCACCTGGAAACAGTTTCATGCCGACAGTGCACTGGTGGAATACGGTGCGCACAAATACATTATTGTAGGCCTTGCCGAGGACTCACAGGGGGGGAAGTGGCTGGAGGAACTTGCTGCACCCCTGCACGATCTGGCGGTGAAGGCAGCGGCGAAGCAATAACGGCCTCGGGCTTCACTGCCGGATTGGCCTTCTCGATCAAACGATGAATGCGCGTGGCCATGGTCTGGTGCTCCACCGCCGAGTTCCTGCGCAGGACGTTGGAGACCAGGGTGGATATATAGTGCAGGTGGTAGTCACCGGCTGGGCTTTCGACAATCGCGACCGAATTCATAAAGTTCTTTCTGTTCCCGGCGTAGGGCTTGCAGGTAAAACCCTCTTCTTCACGGCAGCTGTAGAGTGATCCGGATTTAAAATAAACCGCGGAGTCCTTCAGTGCCGGTGACGAGGCATAGCGGATACGCCGCTCGGTCATATACAGCAGGCGCTTGATCTGGCGGCTGGAAAACTCATCCACCAGCCTGCCCTGCTCCATGCGCAGCGTAAACAGCATCAGCTGCCGCGCGGTGCCATAACTGTTGCCGCCGCCATTCACCTGGTGCTTGCCCTGGCGGGTGAAAAAACTGCCCTGGCGCAGATTTTCCAGATCAAGGCCGTTGCGGGTAATCGGCTCGAAAAAAGTACGCTGAAACAGGGCGGTGAGTTCCTTGCCCGGTGTTTCCTTGAAGAAACGCTTGATTTCCTGCTCCGACGGTGGGTAATCCTTGCCGTATTGTCTGAGCAACATGGCCTCACGCATGGTCATGGCAGCCGCAGAATTGGAACTGACCGATAGCATCCAGTCCAGGTATTCCCACAGAGACCCCTGGTCACCGATCCTCATGGTGCGACGTGTCAGCTTGCGGTTTTCCACGTCAAAGATACGCATCTTGTGATGATCGCTTTGGGAAAACGCATCTGCCGTCACCAGCGTGTCCCTGAGTATACGGATCCGCTGTCCGGTATCGTCCGGCCAGGTGTCGGCGAGTGCCTGGAACAGGCCAAGCGCAACGACGAGCTTGCCGACACTGCCCACATTCTGGCGGTAGTCTCCCCGATGTTCGGCATAGCGCGGTTTATCGGAATTGCTCAGGTCCAGTACAGCAACGCCGTAACTGCCGGCGTCACTACCCATCAGTTTCAGCAGATCAGCGGCAAATGCCGGATCGGGTGTCGGCAGGTCAAGGTCTTTATGATCCAGCAACCTCAGGTCAACCTGCTCGGTCGTCAGCAGTGCGCCGGGGGGTTGTTTGCTGCCCCCGATCACGCCTTCCTGGGCCAGGCGGGCGCCCTCCACGCGACGGATACCGGTGTCGGCATAACCATCGATCGGATAGGCATGGGCGGCAGGCGCAGCCAGCGGTGCCATCAAGGTGCACAGTGTCCATCGCCTCATTGGCTTCATGATCCTGGTACCTCCTGCATGTTAACTGTCTTGTTCAACTTGCCTTGCAGAGACTTGTCCATATCACTCAGATAGGCCCCACCCTGACTGTCGCGGCTTTCCAGGAAAGGCCGCAGCTGGAACAGTTGCAGTCTGCCATCGAGAAATCCGAATTCGATATCGGCCGGTGCAGGATTACCATCATCATCGGTAATGGGCGGGAAGCGGTCGGGCAATTCCTTCGCCAGCGTGATCAGTTGCTTGATCTCGTCCGGCTTGAGCACACTCTGATCCCCACTGACAGGCAGCTTGTCGACGCCGCTGCTCGCAGCAGGCATCCGCCGCCATACCGCTGTCGCACTG
Organism: Gammaproteobacteria bacterium; assembly: GCA_030618475.1. Taxonomy (GTDB): domain Bacteria; phylum Pseudomonadota; class Gammaproteobacteria; order DSM-19610; family DSM-19610; genus Thiogranum. The sequence goes on from JAUXDG010000188.1 coordinate 2,408, forward strand.
GCCAGCAAACGCACCGAACCGTCACCGGTATCGATACGCAGGGACTCGGCGGACTGCCCGTCCACCGCACCGCCAACCCCTTCATTCACCGCCACAGACAGTACCGCTGTATCACCAGTGTCGATATCCTGGGTGACCATGACACCGGACTTGTCGTTGGGCACCGACTTGAGCAGCAGGATGGCCGGATAGACATGCTCCGGTTTATCCATCAGCGACTGGCGCCAGGCAAATGCACGTGCGGCGAAAGGCGAAGCCCAGACTTCGGGAATGGCCTTGACCAGGTTGTCCACGCCAACGACGTTGGGCAATGTCAGGTTCAGGCCGGCGCCGGTAAACCCGGGCAGATCCTCGACATTGGTATCCGAGCGTACAAACACGCCATAGCTGCCATCCGGCCCGATATTTTTAGTCAGGGCCTGTTTCAGACCATTGCGAAAATCATCATCCAGCCGGGTATTGCGGATCAATGCGTAAAGCTCGGCGCGAAACCCCTCGGTCTGTTCCTGGCGCTGCTTTGAACCGGCCGGCAATCCGTGCAGACGCTGGTACTCGGATACCATCCATGCATAAACCGTGTTGCCCGACTCCTTGTAAGGCTTATCCAGAACCGTTTCACGGAACAGGCCAAAGGGTATCGCCACGCCCGGCGCCACGGCCTCGGGAAAATGATGCCGCAACTCGCCGAGCTTGGCCGCCTTGGGACCGACAATACGGCCCGAGTCGCTGGCGTTCAGATCATCGAGGCTGATAAACCCCTTCACGCTCAGATCCAGCTTTTTCAGGTCGGGATGGATCAGGGCTTTCTGTCCCGCTTCGCTGCCGCCAATGACCGTATCCCAGCGAGGCCCGTCGTCAGACAGTTCCACCAGCCCGGCCGGGCTGACCGCCAGCACGACCTTTTTGCCGTCGTGCGATTCAAACTGTGGTATCAGCTGCTCATCGACACTGACATTGGGTATGCCCAGATTACGCGCCAGCAGCTGGATATGCGACAGCGGATTGCCCTCGCCCGCGGTCATGATGCCGGCTACCGGTGGCAAGTCGGAGACCGTTTCGGGAAGCAGGTAAATGCCATCCTTCTGGAAATCATCCAACTGTGCCAGGTCCGGATGAACATGCAGGATGCCGCGCGCCAGACCTGGATTGAGTGCCCGGAAACCGACACCGAGGTCCTGGCCGAACAGGCGGTGAGTCACCCCGGCCAGCTGGTTGGCATCGTGCTGCAGGGTATCGAGCGTCTGCGAATAGAACAGCAGCGGACTGCCGCGTAACTGGTCCTGGATAAACAAAAGGGCATCGGGTTCGATCTGTGCCAGCTTTTGCATGGACTCGTAGAACTGGAAGCGCAGTCCCTGGGTCCCCCAGCCCGGCACCCGGCCGAGATAGCGCAGATCCTTCATATAGTCGGTCAACGGGACGCTGGACTCTTCCAGCTGCGCCAGGGTTGCCTGCAATGCAGTGCGTTCGCGCGGATTGATCATGCCGGCGCCATAGGCGCCCTGCACCGCGGCAGCCAGCAACTCGATACGCTGACGCCGGGTAGCCTTGTTCATCTGGTCGCGAAGAGCGGTGCTGGCGCGGAAGTTCTCAGCCTCGACCGCCAGGCTGAGATCCAGCACGCTCAGACGGTCCGACGCCTGCCTGATGCGTGGCATGGCATCACGCAGGTCAGCCAGCAAGGAGGAAGTTACCTTGAATACGTTGCTGACAGCAGCATCCTGCTCCAGCGCCTTTGCTGAGTTCAGCAACAGCTTCTGCAACCAGGGTGCAGCCGTAAACGGCTTCGCTTCATGCTGCAGGCGCTGCTGCAGTGGAATGGCCTCGTAGACATGAACGATCTCTTCCGCCAGTTCCTTATACTGCTTGACCAGCCCAGGGTCTTTTACCCCGGCGGCGTAATCGCGTACCCGCTGTGCGTCATCCTTGTCGGGTGACCCGTGAATCTTGCCACGCAGGCCTTTGAAACCCGCATCCTGTTCAGAAAGTGATGCCGAGAGTTGTCGCACCTTCTGAATCGAGGCGCTGTCCCTGCCGTGCGACAATACCCGCACGCCAATGCGCAACGACGGATAATGCAGCCCGATCCACGCCGGCTTGCCGGCCAGCGCGATCAACAGCGCACGGGCCGCGGCGCGTTCATCCTCTTCCTGGATGGCACCGCGGTAAAACAGGGCACGGCGCATGATCCAGCCGTTATCCACGGCCATCAGGAACTTCTCGATCAACAGCTGGTTCCAGGTGTCGTTGAAGTTTGCTTCCGCGGCCAGTGTTTCGGGGGCAGACCCCGCCAGCAACGTGGCGATGAGGTAACCCTGCGTACGCAGCTGCCGGGTCTTCTCACTCCACTCGCCGTGCTGGTGACCGCCGCCGTGCTTGGCGCAGGCGTAGGCCTTTGGCGGTAACACGCTACCGTCATTGCAGAACCAGCGGATGCGGGCAAAGGGACCGCGTTCACTGCCCTTCATCTGTTCAATCCATTGCCGGTACTGGTGAATGTTGGACGGTTTGCCTGTAGACGGCGCACTGCCGGCGCTGGCACTCCCGACAAGTACCCCGGCTCCCAGCGCCAGCAGCAGGCCTGCGGCCATCATGCTGCGTATTGAATGTCCCTGTGTTAACCCGTTCATCGTTTGATCTCTGTCCTTAATTATCCAGTGATTTTGTAACTTCTCAATAACCCGGGGCAAACGGGTAGGGTGGATCAAGGAGCGCAGCGACGGATCCACCAACGCGACCTGGCCTGGTCTGTCCGCTCCGCTTGATACACTCTGCCTTTTAGATGCTTGCCTGGACTTATTGAGAAGTTACGTGATTATTATTCGACCCATTGCAGCACGTCGCGAATAACAGACCAGCGCGGCTGCTTCTGTCTCTCCTGCTTGCCCAGTACCCAGTAGCGGTAGAACTGATCAATCGTCCCGTCACTTTGCTTCAAATCGATCCAGATCTTGAGAAAATCAGCCAGCGCTTCCTCACCTTTGGGCAGTGGAAAGGCCAGGGGGAGCTTGATTGTAACGGGTTTGGGGGTGATTGCGGTAAATTGTGGGTATAACAGACTCCACGCCGACGCGCTTTCCGCCGTCATGACCATCGCATCAAGCTCATCCGCCCGGTTTTCGATGTAGTCACGCGGGGAAAGCACGTCAACCAGCTCTGCACGCGGAAGGCGCAACATTACCTTGTCCCTGTAATACGGCAAGTATTCAATGCCCATCCTGAGATGACCCAGTTGCGCCATGGATTCAATACTGCTGAAATCCCTGCGCCGGTGATCTTTTACCAGGTAAGCCGCTGTCAGGTGAAGGTAGGGGACGGAATACCCGGCCTGCAGCGCCGATTCCGGGGTGATCAGCGTCCCTGCCCCCATATCGCAGTATCCCGTATTGAGTTCATGGGTGATGCCCCCGCGCGCCACCGCCGGCACCATGACCAGGGACACCTTCAGGTCATGGGCTAGATGGTGGAACAATTCGATATCA
>JAUXDG010000193.1 GCA_030618475.1 Gammaproteobacteria bacterium
TAAAGGGGCAATCCACTGTTCATAGGCAAGAACGGTGGGAAGAGTCCCAAGATCGATATCATCGTGAGCTCGATCAGCGCAGAGACTTTGTTGAGCAATTATTGTTTGTGTCAGAACAAGAGTCTCAAAAATCTTGTTCTAATCCCTGTATTTCCTTGGTTCCTTCAGTTGACACAGTCATGAGGCAGGATTGTCTCGAATAAAACAAAACTACGTGTTTCGGCAATTGATTTTTCCTGTTTAATGAGATCACGAGCCGGACCGTCTTCCAGTTCCTCCAGCACGATCGGAAAAACCTTTTCATGATAGAACCATTCCGGTTCGACGACGATCCGAAATTGAACCGCGTTGCCGCAACTGCCGCCCTCTTGCCAGGGAATACTTAGCGTCGCAGTTGCACCCGGTTCCAGTCTTGTGTCGCTGTGTTCGATCCAGCGCCCGTTGTCGATTGTCATTTGCCGCTGCAGGACTTTTTCATGATATCCGTCGGGCAATGGGCGACCGTCTGAGTTGAGAAGAAGACCGGTCAACCGTACCCGCGGCACGATGTAGGTCGGAAATCGATGGCCGATGCCTGTCGATCGGACAACGAGAACCGCAGCCGCCCCGGTTGCATGGGGTGTGATTGTGAGCCCCTGACGGACCATGTCTGGATCATGAATGCCGCTGAACAGATGTGCTTGGTTGGGCATGTGACAGCTCTGGCAAGTCCGGCCTTGTTCGGGATACGGGCTGTCAAGCCATTCGCGGTAGGTGTCTTGCAACGGCTTTCCGTTGACGGACAAAGCCGTATCGAATTGATGGCATGCGGAGCAGAACCGGCTGTCGCGAAGAAAAGGTTCGATCCGGACACGGTCATGGACCCGCGGCCCTGCTTGGGCCGGTGAGGCGGACGGAGCGTTCAATACGCCGTCGCGAAGATGGCAGGCGGCACAAAAAACACCGTGCCGGGCCAGGAGATCGGTTCGGTGCCCCTCCATGTCCGCGGCAAGCGTCTCGAGTTCGGCCTGGAACAATGGTTCCTGCTGGTCGGCCATCGGCGCGTGGCAGTTTAGGCAGCTGGTGGCGTCCGCTTCGGCATAATCTACGATTTGACCGAGCAGACCTGGAGAGAATGCTTGGGCATGTCGGCTGCGGGACCAATCTGTGTATTTATCCGTATGGCAGGCACCACATTCTTCGGGCGCCGGCGGCGACGGGTTCTGGAATGGAATCGGTGTGTCCCAGTAGTCCTCTGTAATCCGACTTTGGTCGGCTCGACAATGGATGGTGATAGGCAGGAGCACGATCGAGATCAGGAAGAGACGGTGCCATCTAATCATCGTCTCCCCCGTCTTGATTCCTGATTATTTTCCGCACGCGAGCGGCGATCGCATGCGACTGCCTGTCCGGTTTTTCTTTGTCAGGTGGCTTCAGGTACCGATTCACCGGCCACGGCATCGGCATCCTCGCCATACAGCGACCGGCAGACGAGCTGATCGGTGTTTTGTCGCAACAGGTCGGGGAAGGACACATTCAGGAACCGCCAGCCGGAGACGAAGGAGAAGACCAGGATGGCGATTATGAGACCGCTGTAGCCCCAGGCCCAGGTGATTTCGTCGCTGCCGAAAGTATAGGCGAGATATTCGGGAATAGTGATGAAGTATGTCAGTGTTTCGCCGAATACTACCGCGTCGATCTGCTCCTTGAAAAAAGTGTAGGGGAGATAGCCGATATAGAAGCCAGGCAGGGCGGCCAGGGCCGTTGCATAGCCCAGACCCAGGCGGGCGTAGGTACGCACTTCACAGCCGATCATGAACACCGCCCCTATGGCCAACAGCGGACCACCGAGGATGTGGCCCCAATAAAGCCCCGCATCGCCTGCTTCACCAACCGCATTGGGCATGAGACCGAAGCCACTGGTCCAGGCATACATCAGGAACAGGTTGAAAACGACGATGGCCACCATGAAGCCCTGAAGCGGCAGCAGACTGCGGAACATCAGGTAGGTTGAGTAGGGAACACCGCGCTTGATATAGAAGCTCGGTTTCGAGAACACCGCTTCCGGCGCCATGACCGAGCACTCGGTGCCGAAGCCGCATTTCGCGATCCCAAACCCGAGCAGCAGACCGGACAGCATCAGCCAGGCGATGTTCCAGCCCAGCTCTGCTATGCCACCGTCGATTTGGTAGGTGAAGATTGCGTAGTAGAGCGGCATGGCGAAAAACACGATCAGTAACAGGTTCAGCAGCAGGCGCAGCGGATCTAAAAGGGGCTTGTAGGTCGGCACATAACCGGGATTGGGATTGTAGCGATCATCGCAATGGCGTTTTGCGACTTCCAGCGTATCCTGGTGCCGGAAATGACCGCCGAGGCCAATCTTCATGGAAAACATGAAGGCCAGGAAAGCGAAAGGAATGCCGGCCAGCAATACCACCCAGCTGGCAATACTCATGGCCGGGATACCGCCAAGGAAGTGATGGGTCGTACAGCCGCCGGCAATCCGGGTGCCGAAAGAGAATATCATTCCGCCGGTGAAAGACAACAACAGCATTCGCCACGGATAATGAACCCAGGCACGAGATTCCTTCTCGGCGACCGCGACCAGACGTGCCCCCAGCACGGCACCGATGATCACCCAGTGGATACCCGGTTCGTAAACCCGGCCCACCCAGTCGATTCCGAACAGGAACTGCTCGCTAACCGCGAACATTTGGGCGAAACCGGTGGTAACGACAATGAACATTTCGTAATCGGTGCCGATATAGAACACGATCTCGGCTAACCCGACAAACAGTCCACCCAGCCAGAAAGGCCATTGTTGGGTCCAGAACAATTTTGCTGCTATTTTCATCTGGTTCCTCCCGGTTAAACAGCGATCACGGGTCGGTTCGCGGTTGGCCCATTGCCTGCGTGAAGGTGGCAGACCGTGCACCACACAACCGGACGGACATCAGAGGTCTTCTCGGAACCACCTCAGTCGCGTTCCAGTGACGTGAGCGGCATTCTTTCCAACGTCCATTCATGCATGGAGCCGTCATAAAGGCGCACATCGGGATTGCCGAGGAGCTCGCTCATCACGAACCAGCCCACGCTCGCCATAATGCCCGAGTTGCAGTAGACGGTGGTCGGAGTATCCGGGTTGGCGCCAAACAGAGTCAGGATCTGCAGGAGGGCATCCTTGTCGAACAGGACCGCGACCGGGCCGACGTCATTGCTCAGCACGGTCATCGGTACGTTCCTGGCGCCCGGAATGTGGCCGTACCACTGCGGATCGACGGACGCGATCGCGCGTGCCACGCCGAGATAACCGGCCGGTTCCCGCACATCCAACAGTTGTCCACTGCTGCTTTCGCTGATCGTCTTGACATCAGTGAGAACAGCCACCATCTCCGCTCGCCCGGGTCCGGCCGAGAAGTTGCCGCGTCGGCTTCGCGAGCGGCCGAGCTTCACTCTTCGACCGGACTGCATCCAGGCCGCGGTGCCGCCGTCGAGAATCGCCACCTCATCATGGCCATAGTATTTCAGTGTGAAGTAGAGGCGGGCGGCCATGGCGGTCTCTATGGCCTTTTCGCCCTTGTAGGCGATGACGATGGTGTTGTTCTTGTTGACACCGGACTTCTGCATCAGGCGTTCGAAATCTGCGCGGGCCGGCAGCCAGCCATCGGTCTTATGACCGGCGACCGACCGCTGCGTGGTCAACAGGCTCCAGCGGACCAGGACGGCACCGGGAATGTGACCGGCCACCGGTTCCACCTCCTTGCCCTTGGCTCCGGCACCACAGGGATTGACGGGGGAACCACCCCTGGAGCGCTTGCTGAAGCTATTCACATCAGCGCGTACATCCAAGAGGATGACTTTCTTGAGGTTCTTGTCCAGCCAATCGACATCGACCAGCGGCCCCGGCAACAGCCCTGCTTGCGCGGCGCTGGCTGCAATGAACAGACCGAAAGCAACAGCCACGCCGCTGAGGACGGTCATGTCCACGCGGGGCAGCACGCTGCCGAAATAGGTTTCCAAACCCTTCACATGCCATAGAGTCATGATGACCGATACCCTTTCACGTTACTCAAACCCTTTCGGGTCGCCCCTGTAGTCGATTGCACCCGACCGGTTCAGTCAAGTGGCGTGACCACGGGCAGAGGTTGTTTCTTGAAAACGACTGCGGACTCCAGGAAATAAACCTTCATGTCGCTGCGCTTCATGTTGACGAAATCGAATGCCTCACCGGCTCGTGCGCCGTTGGAACAGAAAAAGATGGTCGGCTTGTCGTTCGGCAGACCGGCAATCTGCGGCAGCAGGGTGTCGATCGGGATTACCCGGGCTGTGGCGAAGGTGCCATCGAGATCCACTTCACCCTGGTCACGAACGTCGATAAGGTAGACGTCCTCGGGGTGTTTGTTCAGCACGTCCATGAATGAGGCGATGGTGATGACACCCTCCTCGCCGCTTTCGCGAATGCTGAGTTCTTTCTGGCCGAAAGCCTCCTTCCAGGCGGGATAGCCGGCCTGGAACACCTTGGCGTTGGTGTATCCGAGAGCCTTGGCCTTTTCCGCACCTTTGGTGCTGAGCGGGCAGTGGTAACCACCGCAGTAGAAAATCAGTTCAGTGTCTTTGTTTTCCGGAAGACGGTCCTGGGACATGTCGAACCGGGTGGTCGGGATGTTGACGGCACCGGGGACATAGCCCTTGTTGAATTTGCGTGGCGGACGCGCATCGACGACAACGGCAGTGCCCTTGTCCAAAGCCCCTTTCACATATTTCGCCGAGACCCCTGGCAGGCCACCATTGGCTGTCCAGTCGGGATAGCCGGTGGCGTAAACCCGTATGTTCGTGTAACCGAGCGTTTCCGCCTTGAACGCTGACTTGTGGCTCAACGGGCACGTGATCCCGCCACAGTAGAAAATCAGCAGGCTCGATTTGTCTTCGGGCAGAAGATCAGTCTGACTGTCGAAAAGGGTATTCGAAATATTGATGGCAACCGGAATGTGGCCTTTGTCGAATTTCCGGGCGGGGCGGGAATCGACGATTACGACACCCTCGCGGCGCGGAACGCTTGCCTGGTCTTCGACAAATTCGAAATCCACTATCTTGGGATAGGTCTTGAATCCCTCCGAATCGGCGGTGGACCCGGTCGCGGTAAGTGCGAACACCACCGCCAGGACACTGATGTTGACAGCTTTCATCCTTATTCTCCTTTGTAAACGGCGCTGATGGTTGGGGCAGCATTAAATTCGATTATTTTGAATAGCGTTATGTATCAAATGAGATTTCTTGTGTCATTGATGTACGTCAATATGGGGGCAAATAGCGCGTGAAAATATGGGCAATTACTTATGGATTTGTAATTGTCATGAATTATATCCATTACCAATGCCCAACAATGAACCGAACAGCTTTGTGCTACAGGCACACAGCCAGCCACCAGCCACCCTGTCGCTGTACCTGAGCGACACTGTCAGCGATCCGGCCGAGCGAAAGCTGGCGACAACAGGAATGGGGGCGTATGTCGCCGATCATCACAAGTGTCTCAATGACCGCTTTACCGCTCTAACCTGCCGTTCACCAATCTTTTGCGACTGACTCCTTTTGGCGTGCGCCGTGCAAAGGCGGCGTTTTCCAGTGGGTGAGAGACCCACCCGGCGATTTTGCTCCAGCCGGAAGCAATCGGAGCAGTCATGGAGGTAACGAAGTGGCTGAAGCCTCTGATGTG
>JAUXDG010000076.1 GCA_030618475.1 Gammaproteobacteria bacterium
GCGGTGAATTTCTTTATCCAGCAGGAGGACGGCAGCAGTAAGCTGGCCGGTGCCGAGTACTACGAATTTTTTACACTGCTAATGCTGGTGACGGCAATCTTGTTCGTGCCGGTGGCACGATTCTATAAGGGGGATACCTACCTGCACGAAGAGCTGTCGGAGCCGATGCCGGGCAGGGAATGATCGCGGTCAGGGGACCGCTCCACCGGTTTAACCAGCGGCTTTTGGAGTGCCCCCTGTAGGAGCGGGTCCCCTGAGTGCGATGAATTTCCTGGGATTAACGCCCGTCAGTCGTGATGATGCCCGCCGGGACCGTGCACGTGTCCGTGTTCGATTTCTTCCTGCGCGGCATCGCGAACCTCGATAACTTCAACGGCGAAATTCAGATGGACACCGGCCAGCGGATGATTGCCGTCAACGGTGACCACGTCATCCTCGACGCTGGTGACGTTAACAACAATCGTTTCACCGTTTGGACCCTGCGCATGAAACTGCATGCCCGGTTCTATTTCAGCGTCCTCGGGGAACATCTCTTTCGGTACACGCTGGGTTTTTGTATCATCCCGTTCACCATAGCCTTCCTGCGGCGATACGGAGACATTCATCTCGTCGCCCGCTTTTTTGCCATGCAGCGCATTTTCCAGGCCGGGAATAATGTTATTGGCGCCGTGCAGATAGGCAAAGCTGCTGTCAGTGGATTGATCAATGACGTTGCCGTCGTTATCGGTCAGGGTGTAATTGAGGATGACGACCTTTTGGGATTCTACGTGCATAACGCTCCCTTGAACCGCGTATGGTGAGTTTCGGTTTGTGGTAAAGGCCGCGCACCATACAGCAAAACAGCTGTCAATGGAAATGAGTCTGCCTGGTGCAGCTATTCCAGCTTTGTCGTAAATGCTGCATAATCAACCGCTTTCCGACCACTTGGAGTATCGGCAGTGAAGTTCAGCATCGAGCAATTCCGGGCCTGGGAAAACAAGAAGGTGACATTGCTCGGTATGTCCGGGGTCGGCAAGACCTATCTCTCGACATTGCTGTGCGGTCATAACTGGTTCCATTATTCAGGCGATTACCGTATTGGTACCCGTTATCTGGATGAGCCGATTCTGGATATTATTAAGCAGCAGGCCATGCAGGTAGCGTTTTTACATGACCTGCTAAGGCGCGACTGGATCTATATCCGCAATAATATCAAGGTCGACGACCTGGGGCCGGTGTTGAGTTTTGTCGGCAAGCTGGGTGATCCGGAGCAGGGTGGTGTCGCACTGGAAGACTTCGTACACCGCCAGGCGCAGTACCGGGAAGCCGAGATTGCCGCAATGCACGATGTGCCGGAATTTATCCGCAAATCACAGGAGATTTACGGTTACCAGCATTTTGTGAATGACGTGGGCGGCAGCCTTTGTGAACTGGATGATCCATCAGTGATCGATCTGCTGGTGACGCACACGCTGATTCTCTATATCCAGGTCACCGATAAGGAAGAAGAGCAGAAGCTGATCGAAAGGGCACAGAGTGATCCAAAGCCTTTGTACTACCGCCCGGATTTTCTCAAGCAACAACTCGACATTTACCTGGAGGAAAACGCTATGAGCTATGCAGCGGAAATGGAGCCGGACGAATTCACGCGCTGGATATTTCCGCGTTTGTTCCATTCGCGCATCCCACGTTACGAGGCGATTGCAGAACCGCATGGCTATACAGTGACGTCGCGGGAAGTCTCCGAAGTTCGCGATGAAGCAGATTTTCTCCAACTGCTTGAAACCGTGATATCCCGCACCGCTTAGTCTGGAGTATCCGCATGCCGCTGGTCGCTCATAACAAGTTGCCGACGTTCGAACGCCTGCGTGCCGAAGGCACCAGCGTATTGCCACCGGGTCGTGCATCACAACAGGATATTCGTGAGCTGCACGTTGGTTTGCTGAACATGATGCCGGATGCAGCCCTGGCGGCGACCGAACGACAGTTTTTCCGCCTGGTCGGTGAGAGTAACCCGATCGCACAGTTTTATGTGCATCCTTTTACCTTGCCCGAGCTGGAGCGCGGGCCCGAGGCACAAGCGCATATCGATGAATATTACGAACCGTTCGACAGGATTCGCGAACAGGGGCTGGATGCCCTGATTGTCACCGGTGCGAATGTCATCGGACCTGAACTGGCCGGCCAGCCATTCTGGGAACCGCTGATTGCTGTCATCGACTGGGCGATGGACAATGTGACATCGACCTTGTGTTCCTGTCTGGCTACGCACGCCATGTTGCAGTTCCGCTATGGTAAAAAGCGCGTTCCCCAGCCGCACAAGATCTGGGGTGTCTTTCCTCACCGCGTGCTCGATAAGTCGCATCCACTTGTCAATGACGTGAATACACGTTTCGATGTACCGCATTCGCGCTGGAATGCAGTGACACGCCAACAGTTCGAAGCAGCCGGTTTGCATGTGCTGGTGGATAACAAAGATATGGGTGTGCATCTGGCAACCAGTGCTGACGGCTTGCGCGTGGTATTTTTTCAGGGCCACCCCGAGTACGACACTATTTCCCTGTTAAAGGAATACAAACGTGAAGTCATGCTGTATGCCAATAGAAAGCGGGATGACTATCCTCCGTTTCCCGCCAATTATTTCCATACCCGAGAAAAAGCCCTGCTCAACGAATACCGTGGACGTATTGAAGCGGCGCTGGCTGACGGGTCCAAGCTGCCGGAATTTCCGGAACGACTGATCGAAGGGCGACTCGATAACACCTGGCATGATACGGCCGAGGCCGTGGTCGGTAACTGGATGGGGCTGGTGTATCAGATAACCCACAGGGATCGCCGTCTTCCATTTATGCAGGGTATCAATCCGGACGACCCATTGGGCTTGTACGGAAGCTGAGCGACGCCATGCGCGAAATCATCCACCTGGAGACAGCTAGCCGCGAGACGCTGGTCGATATCACTGATCAGGTGCGGGCAGTTGTGGGGCGCAGTGGTATCCATGATGGTCTGGTATCCGTGTACGCCCAGGGCGCGACTGCCGCCATCATGATCCAGGAAAACTGGGATGAAAGTGTGCAGACCGATGTGGTGAATTTCCTTGCCAGGCTGATACCCAAAGGCGTCTGGTTACACGATGCGCAGGATGGCAATGGTGATTCCCATCTCAAGTCGGGACTGGTCGGGCCGTCGGAAACCATTCCGCTGATCGATGGCCAGTTGGGTCTTTCAAGCTGGCAGAACATTTTCTTTTGCGAGTTCGACGGACCCAGACAGGACCGCAAGGTTGTCTGTACGGTAATGGCAGACGAACTCTCCGGTAGCCATCGTGATGCCTAACGCCCCCGAACGAAAATGATGTTTCCGCTCAACACTGACCGGCAAGCACGAAACCGCGGAAGAAAATCACTGTTCTTGCCGGTACTGGTGTGGCTGGCCTGTCTGTCCACCCACGCTGCACAACTGCCCGTGCATACTCAACAGCTGACAGTCGGTGACGAGATCTGGAATCTGCAGGTGCCGTCAGGCATGCAACTGGAGTTATTGACTACCGACCTGGAAACGCCGCGTCTGATGACCTTTCTGCCCAATGGCGACCTGCTGATCGGTTCGAAATCCGGCAATGTCTACCGGCTGGCGCCGCCCTACCGCGAGCCGCAGGTGCTGGTCAATCTGCCGGACTATCCGCACAGTCTGGCCTATCGGGACGGAGAACTGTTTATAGCCCAGACCGACGGACTATACCGCACAGCGTATCGCCCGGGCCAACGGCGCATCGACCGGAACGAGCTGGAACTGGTCGCGCCACTGCCCGCCGGTGGCGGTCATTCCAGCCGCAGCGTGGCCGTGGGCCCGGATCAACGTGTGTATGTCTCCCTCGGTATCAGCGGAAACTGCAGTAACGAGTACCTTGATGAAAGCTATCCCATCGAGGACAGGCGCGGTGGCGTGCTGGTGCTCGACGAGTCCGGCCCCCGGGTCCGCTTCAAACCCTTTGCCAGCGGCTTGCGCAACCCGGTGGGATTCGACTGGCATCCGGAAAGTGGCGACCTGTATGCCAGCAACAACGGTCCTGACCACCTGGGCTTAGATCAGCCAGCTGAATACTTTTCGCGCCTGACACCCGGCTCCTTTCACGGTATGCCCTGGTACCAGTTCGATGGCCGGCAGATCGGCCGCGACAACTGTATCGAGGTAAAACCGCCACGGCGTACTTCGCACGTCACGGTTCCGGTAGCTACTTTTCCGGCCCGCAATGCACCCATGGGTGTAGGCTTTGTGCCCAGCGGCGCGCTCGATCCCCGCTTCGAACACAACGCCATCGTCGCCTTCAGGGGGTCCTGGGGAACCCGGCCAGGCGGCGGCTTGGGTGGTGATCCTGCCAGCCGGCGCCCGCCACGGCTCATGATGGTACGCTTCGAGGAAGGAAAAGCAGCGGAGGTAATGGATGTTATCCAGGGCTTTCAGCGCGCGGACGGCACGCGACTGGCACGGTTGGTTGGTGTCGCGATCGGTCCCGATGGTGCTCTCTATTTTACCAGTGATTCGATTACCGAAGGGCTTTTCCGGCTTTCACCCCGCTAAAAGAAAGTGGCAAGATTGTAGGGTCGAATTTATTCGACCGGTCACGTTGCAACTCAATCTGTCATCCAGATACAGTGGATGGCGATCAGGGGAAGAGCCAAAATAATGGGACATATGAGAGAATAATCTGTATGGCATGGCAAATAAACACGGAGGAATTATGGATCCTGAGAAAATAATGAATGGTATTTCAAAAGAAATAGTTACTGCATTGAAAGCAATGGAAAAAGTAAAAACACCAGAAGAGAAGCGGATGTACAGTGAAACAGTAAAAAACTTATGCGATTCACTAGGAGTATTTCTTAATTTGTTAAGTGATATGGCACCATATGATGACGAAGAGGAGCCAATCCCATTCTAATGAAAAATCACATAGCCCTGCAAATCAGCGACAGTCAAACCGGACAAAATAGTTGACGCGAGACAAGTGATCCAAAACGTTATATCGTTCTTCTAGCCACAGTGTTTTAAACGTTGGTACATTTAATGAACAGGTCAATGAAATCGGCCCTGCTGTCAGCTTTTATATTTCCCGGCGTTGGGCATGTTTACTTAAAGAGGTATATTTCCGCTGCCTTATTAGCGGGCACTGCTTTTATAGCGCTTTATTTTGTGATTTCTACTGCGGTGGAGCGGGCTCTGCAAATAGTTGATAAAATTCAGAGTGGCGAAATTCAACCAGATGTAGCTGTAATTACGGAATTAGTAGCAAAGCAACCAATAGGCACAGAGGCTCAACTGATAAATATCGCTACGACTGTTTTTATCATTACCTGGCTAATTGGTATTGCCGACGCTTATAGAGTGGGTCGTTTACAAGACGGCGGCGCGCCAGCAGATGGGTAATAGATCAACAGCAAGCGTTGGCCATTAACCTGTCCATGTGATCGCATTCTGGTCATTGCGACTCGCTGGGAAAAATTATGGCGGGAGGGCTTGCTCTTACTAAGGAGTACAGAAGTTGGTCGGCATAAGTTTTCTGGACACGCTGTGAATACATCCCTGTACGCTCGACGGCCGCGTCCCTCGGCAATTGCTCCTGCATTGCCCTACCTTCGCCCGTCCATGGGCTCGTGCGGCCGACGGTCCCTCAAGCTTATGTCGACCAACTTCTGCACTCCTTAGTATAATTTGTTAAAACTTCAAATCTACTTGAATAGGATCGAAAATGGCTAAACCAAACTATGCGTTCGAAAAGCGTCAGAGAGATCTCGCCAAGAAAAAGAAGAAGCAGGAAAAGCAGCAGCGGAAAACTGCGACACAGCAGGGCGAACGGCCTCCGGAGGACCCGCCTCAGCCGAGCGCCGATGAGACGAGCGTCGACTGATCTTCACTCGGTAGGTCCGCGCTTTTACGCGGTACGAAAAGCCGGCTCGGGTTTACTCACGGAGGCGACGCCAGCCGTTAGCGCTCGCTGCGGGTAAACTGCAGCTTCGCCGCTGGGACGTCGCAAATTGGGCGAGATTTTGGAATACGAGAATATAATCGGACCGGTACGGCATTGGGTGGAATCCCTGGTGGTGGGGTTGAATCTCTGCCCGTTCGCCAAACGTGAATTGGTGAAGAACCGGATACGCTTTTCTGTGACAGAAGCGGTAACTGAAGAGCAGCTGTTGGCGGATTTACAGGCCGAATTGGAATTACTTGATAGTGACGAAGCAATTGAAACCACCTTACTGATTCACCCCAAGGCGCTGCAGGAATTTTACAATTACAACCAGTTTCTGAGCTATGCCGATAGCTTGCTGGTACAGATGGGGCTGAACGGTGTTTATCAGATAGCCAGTTTTCATCCGGATTATCAGTTTGGCGGTACCGAACCAGATGATGTGGAGAATTACACGAACAGGTCCCCCTATCCCCTGTTGCACCTGATCCGGGAGGAGAGCCTTGAACGGGGCATCGCCAATTATCCGGATTCTGATCAGATTCCCGAGCGTAATATAGCGCTACTGAATAGCCTGGGACGGGATAAGATGCAGGCTTTATTGCAGGCCTGTTTTAATGATGCTGAAGAATAGGAAATATGGCAGTCCTGCACTGTGTGTTGTAGGCTATTTTTAATGTCCGTTGCGGCGCGGCAGTGTCAACCGGCCGAATACGGCCTGCGTAACAGCCAGGAAAGCATGAGCCGTTTCGCATCAAAGGACTTGCGACTGATTCCACTGAGGTCGTAGGCTGCGCCGTTGACAATAGCGTCGGCTGCCATGAGGCCGCTCTTGACCGCCGGCCCGATACCTTCGGCCATGTCTTTTGTCGCCAGACCGGCTGCATCGCCGGCGATGAAGGCATTGCCGGTGCGGAAAATCTCCGCCTTGCCGCGCACGTAGTAGCTGTAGCCTTTCGGTTTGAAATCGTGCCCCCTGACCAGGCGCTTACGCTCCAGTTTTCTGGTCAGATGATCCCAGTGTGACTTGATGTCGCCACCCTGTGTTTTCAGTTTGTCAGCCATGGCACCGATGCCGATGTTGATATAGCCATCGGCCTTGGGTACGTACCAGGAATAACCCGGCAGTTGCTTGTCAAAGATCCACAGGTGGCATTTACTGTTGCGGTAGTCGTAAGGAAATTCCTCCTCCAGGGCGACTATCTGTTTTTTGCTGGCACGTGGGCTCAGCTTCCGGAACAGCTCGCGGTACACCGGGCAGCGCGTACCCCCGGCGCCAATCAGGTAGCTGCAGCGGTACTGTTCATCAATAATGTATTCTTCACCTTGTTGGCGAATGGTCTGCACCTTATGGATATCAATCGGCGCAGCAGAGCGCTCAAGCAGCCAGGCGTCGAATTCGTAACGGCGAATGGAGTGCTGCAAGGTCGGCGGGCTGAGACCGATCACAGGAAAATGGAAGTGGAGCTTTTTGAATGACAGGAAACGATGCGGATAACTGGCGATGTCCAGTTCCAGGTCCTCGACCACTTCGGGCGTTATCCATCCGGCGCACAGCTTGCTGCGCGGAAACGGTTCCTTGTCCAGCACCAGGCAATCCACACCTTGCCGTTTGAGGCTCCAGGCACAGCTCGAGCCCGCAGGTCCGCCTCCGACAATGATAACGTCTGCGCTTTTCATGCATGCCTGCCTGCCGTCTGTCTCACCAGGTGTTAGAAATCGCCTTCCGCGCCACGGTTTACGATATCAAGGATGATTTCCCTGACCTGCATGGCTTCTTCCTTCAGTTCGGGCGGGAGCTCTTTGCCACCGTGAATCATGAGGTCCATGTTCAGCGTATACAGCCATAGCTTGCCGCTGCTGTCTTCGACCAGCGTAATGCGACAGGGCAGGTAGGCGGAATAGGCGTCGTTGTAGGCCATCATTCTGGCCGCGGTCATGGCGTTGCAGAACATGTAAATCTTGATGAAGCGGGAGGGTTCGCCGCTCATAGCTTCGATCTCTTTGTAGAGAGGGAGCTCACCAACATTCTTGAAGTTGTGCTCGTTGGCAACAAACTTCATGGTGTCTTCGACATCTTGCGCCGACAGTCCGTCGGCAACAGGAATTTTCCAGACGGTCGCCTCGGCACCATCACCGGTTTCCAGCAACCTCTTGCCGATATCCGCGTAGGTGCTCAAGGCCTGATCGTCATATTCCATCAGTGATTTCATCTCGGACGGGTATTTGACAATCCCTGCAATCAGGATTGCCACAATGGCCAGCCCCAGCAGTGCCAGAAGATTCCAGATAAGTTTTATCATGACCAGATCCTTAGTTATTCAGGGAGTTGTAAAAGGTTGGTATCAACGGATGGATTCGTATCCGCCGTCAAGCCCCTTTTTACTGTAGACGATTTGCCACAACTGGTTGCGACGGGCACGGTCGGAACCGGCGGCACCCAGCAGGTAATAACGCCACATGCGATAAAAACGTTCGTCATAACCGAGATTTTCCAGTTCCTGACGGTGTTTGTCCACGTTGGTCATCCAGGCCATCAGCGTCGGATCGTAGTGGGTGCCGATATTGTGCAGGTCCTCAAGGATAAAAACGCCTTCGGTGACGGCATCTATCTGCTGCAGTACAGGCAACACGCCACCCGGAAAGATGTATTTGTTGGTCCAGGGATCGACTGACAGGGCCCTGGTGTTGGTGCCGATCGTATGCAACAGGTACAGGCCATCGTCTTCCAGGTTGCGTTCGACAACTTCCATGAAGGTCTTGTAGTTTTTCGGGCCAACGTGTTCCAGTATGCCGATGGAGACGACGCGGTCAAAGCGCTCGTTGACATCCCGGTAGTCCTGGAAGCGCAGATCGACGTTCAGGTCCTTGTAGCGTTGCCGGCCATACTCGATCTGCTCCTTTGAAACCGTGACACCGACCACCTCAACCCCGTAACGCTCGGCCGCAAAACCGGAAAAGCTGCCCCAGCCGCATCCGAGGTCGAGCACCCGCATGCCGGGCTTCAGTCCCACTTTGCGGCAAATCAGATCCAGTTTGGCTTCCTGGGCGTCGTCAAGATTATCGGCGTCTTTCCAGTAACCGCAGGTATAGACCATGCGTTGATCCAGCATGAGCTGGTAGAGGTCGTTGCCGATATCGTAGTGGTGCTCACCGATACGGAAAGCACGGCCGGGACTTTGCAGGTTGACCAGCTTGGCCCAGAGCACGGGCAGCAGCAGTTTCAGTGGTGAAATACTGTGTTCCAGGTCGGCACGCAGCAGCTTGTAAATGAGGTCATCCAGGGCCTCGCAGTCCCACAAGCCATCCATATAGGCTTCACCGAGCCCCAGCGGGCCGCCGCTTAAAAGACGCCGATAAAATGCCGTGTCATTGACCTGGATGTCGTGTGGATTGTTGCCATTGATTTCGATGTCGGCCAGTTCCAGCAGACCGCGAATCGTGACCTCCACCTTGTTCACTTTACTTCACCCTGAAATGCAACTCGAATGTCAGGGGCAGTATCATACGGAAAGTTTCATCACTTGGCAGGTTTTGCGAGAAAATCCCGGATCAGCTGTCGTGCCCGCTTATGGTGGCTGCCCCGCCAGTAAACCTGACCACACTGCTCACATTGCTGAAACTGGACGTAGTAGCGTCGGGTTTTCGGTTCCAGCTGATGGTCGACGGTTTCCTTCAACGTCGCCTTCAAGACTCCGTTGCACCGCGTGCAGCGGGTAAATGGCCGAACTTTTCCAGCCAGGTCAAGGCGCTGCAGCACTTCCCGAACCTGGTCCTTCGGATTAACAGCCCGGACGTAGAAACCGTGAGTGATGATTTTCCGCTGCAGCAGACGACGGTCACGGGTCAATACAATGCGGTGTTGTTGCTGACTGATGCGGGACACAGTCTCATCGTTAAAATCGTTCTGGTACAGGCAGTCCAGGCCCAGTAGTCTCAGATAACGGGCCAGGCGGCCGAGGTTGCAATCGACGACAAAACGGGGATCTCTCAGTGGAGCGGGGCGCAGGCGTATCAGCGATGAAACATCCAGGCTTTCAAACACCGGATACACACTGATACGGTCGCCATCCTCGACGATATGGGAAAAATCCACAGACTGGCCATTCACCAGGATCAGTTCGATCTCGGGGTGGGGGACACCCAGTGATTCAATCATGTCCTTGATCGACGTGCGCCGCTCAAAGCGGTGTTCAAATTCCGACTTGCGCTGCGATGGCGGCAGAAAGTCATTCAGCTCTTCGTAGAATCTGAGGTGTGCGATGGCCATCCCTTAAACATACACGACTCTCCTCGTTGCGGAAGCCCGGGTGGTTTGAGGCCGCTATCTCCCTGTTCGTCTAAGCAATATTTGTTAACTAATTGAATAAGCTATACTATTTATATTTATGGGTTGGCTTGTCAGTGTGCTGAACCCATTTCGTCCATGTCTGACAGTCACCCTGCAATGCGAAAACCCGGCCGACATATCGTTGTTTGCAGATGGTATAGTTAAAAGCCCACTTGAATAAAACTGCACGTTATTCAGGTAAAAAAGGAAATTATAAGGTGAAGCATAAAGTACGACGGCCTTCACGTATCGGTCTTGCGCTGGGTGGTGGAGCATCCAGAGGCTGGGCACATATCGGTGTCATTAATGCGTTATCGGAATTGGATATCCACCCCGAGGTCGTGTGCGGCTGTTCAATCGGTGCAATAGTCGGGGCCTCATACGTTTCGGGTAACCTTGAAAGCCTGGAAAACTGGGTCGGCTCATTAACCAAAGTGGGTCTTGCCAGATTCTTTGAACTGAATCTGTCCTTAAACGGCTTTGTTGACACTGAAAATTTGCAGGAGTTTTTGCTTCAATACGTCTGTCGCGAGCAACAGACCATTGAGGACGTGACAACAAAATTTGCCTCTGTTGCCACTGATCTGGAAACGGGAAGAGAGATATGGTTTACCAGAGGGCCGCTAATAGAGGCAGTCTGGGCATCCATATCCC
>JAUXDG010000166.1 GCA_030618475.1 Gammaproteobacteria bacterium
CACATATGCAGCTTTCGAACCATCTGTTCCGCGGAGTGTTTCAACTTGTAACTCGTGTTCGTTGGCTATGGCTTTTCTCTTTCTAGTCATATGAGCTTTTAGGTGAACAGCGATGTAGAGGGCAAGTGTTTGAGCAGTCGTTTTGTCGAAAGTCTTTAACGATTTCCGTATCTCGGTTTTGCTTCCGTACACCTTTCGCAATTGAGCGGGGATCGCAAAACGAAAATAGAAGATTCCGTTGCGGCGGAACAGGTAGGACATCGGCTGATTCCTTTCATTCTGTACCAGCTCTCTGTACCACTTGGGCGAAAGCGGCGAACCTGCGGGAAACCGCAGGTACTAGTTGGATAAGGAAATCAATAAGATAGGAAGGAAAAAACTAGGAATTGGTGGAGCCGAGGAGGATCGAACTCCCGACCTTCGCATTGCGAACGCGACGCTCTCCCAGCTGAGCTACGGCCCCATGGTATTTATTCTGCATTTTACACACCTCAGTAAGAGGTCGCCAGTGCAAGAGAACCTGGCGCAGTAATTTGATTATGCTGGCTTGCGAGCCCTGTGTTTCTGTTAACCGGTTCGGTGCGTATCACCAGGCGAAAAGGGCCGCGGTGCACCATGGCTTCATACGGGTAGCAGGTCACAAGCACTAGTTCGTCACGCAATGGATCACTGCTTATTTCGCTATGTCGTGCATCGACTACGTCGGTGTACAGCACACGGTAGCTCCAGCTGCCACGGGTGGTCTCAAGCTCGATCTGTTCTCCCGGTTGAATATCGGCAATGTTTTTGAAGTGGGTGTCGCGGTGTGCGCTGATCAGGGTTGTTCCAGCCTGCCCGGGCAGTGCGCTGCCGGCTGCCATGCCGGGTGCAAACGCCAGGCTGCGGCCGCTGTCACCTTGCAGGACAATGACATCGACATCGCGTGAGGGTATGCGCAACCGTGCCACCGGCCAGGTGTCCGCCCAGGGCCAGGGGCGGGCTTGTGCGTCCCCGGCCAGGGTTTTTTCCCATGCCCGTTGCAGCAGGACCTGTGCCAGCTGGGCCTTGGCATGAATCCAGGCTCCGGACCCGGTTTGCCAGAATCCCAGGCCGGCAATCAACAGGATGATCAGCATTCGGATTTTCAGCATGGCTGTCTCCGCGCCCACAGGCCGGCAAGTGACGCCAGTAACAGCAGCAGTAAACCGGTCATCAGATGCATGGGTGCGGCTGTGGCGGTTTGTGGCAGGCGGAATACGTGGTCGTAGGACCAGCCTTTGGGCAGGTTGGTTTTCAGGGTATGCCGTTTCAGCAGTTCGTTCTGTTTGCGCGCCGGCGTTACGTCTACAGCAATCAGGCTGGTGTATTGACTGACCAGGTGATATGCCAGTCCGGTGGCGACGGCTTCCTGGCGTAATGCCTGGCGGGTGTCATCGTTTTCCGCGTCGTGCAGGCGGGTCATCAGCCCGGTGATTTTCCTGCGGCCCCATTCAGGTGCCAGGGCGGCGCCCTGTTGACCGCCGTCCAGGGTTACCCTGCTTGTCCAGGGTTGCGCACCGAGTTGTCCGTGAACACCGACCCACTTGGGCAGGTCTGTTCCGTGGAAGGCCACCAGCAGTGGTTCACCGGCGTACAGGTCGGGAATGCGCTGCGGCAACATGTTGAGTTCCGCGCCCGGTGGAAGCTCAAGCTGGATATTGGTTAACGCAGGTTGCTCCAGTTTCAGGAACAAGCCGGACGTTTTTTCCATGACCTCGGCAGTGTTGCCGATATAGGTAAAGGTGCCACGCCCGTATTCGGCGGCTTTGCGCATAAAGTAACTGTTCGGTGCAGAACCGATACCGACGGTAAACAGCCGGCTGTTACCCAGTTCTTTGCGGATAAGCTGAAACAGTTCGCGTTCATTGCCCACACTGCCATCGGTCAGGAAGATCACCTGCCGTATGCCATGCTGCTGGTCTTCGAGCTGTAAGGCCATTTCAAGCGCGGGCAGCATTTCGGTGCCGCCGTTGGCATCCAGGCTGCGGACAAATTTGCGGGCCAGTGTCAGCTTGTTTGTGTCGGCTTTTTCCGTCTGGCTGAAGAGGCTGTCTGCTGTGTTATTAAAGCGAATGATGTTGAAGCGGTCGTGTTCCGTGAGTCGGTCGAGTGCCAGTAGCAGGGCACTGCGTGCCTGTTGGATGGAGTCACCGTGCATGGAACCCGAGGTGTCGATTACAAACACCACATCCCGGCCGATGTCCGCTGGTCCGGTGTTTTGTCTGGGTGGTACCAGCAACAACAGGCCGTATTGTTGCGAGCCTTTTTGCTCTACGAACCATGCCGCTTTTGGTGCGGAGGTCGGTGGCGGGCGCCAGACCAGTTCGAAGTCACGATCGGCGGACACCTGGTTTTCCGCCAGCTGGATGCGGTAATGCCCCTCGGCGCCCACATGCTGGCTGATGGGGTGATACGTGCTGGTCACTTCAGCCAATGGCATGCCTGCATTTAGACGGATGTCCAGCGTTACCGGATTGATCGGTGCCTGGTCCGGGTGGCGTACCGGTGGGGTGATACGTGCCGCGTCTGCAACCCGGGTGGTCGCCTGAGCCCAGCCGGTACCGGCAAACGCGGTGACCTGTTCTTCAGTGCCCAACGCTTTCCCCGGGATGTAGCGGGGGGCAACCACCATGGGGAATCGCAGTCGGAAAGCGCCGTCGCTGTAGCGAACCGTTTGCTGGTATTCGATTTCAACGCTGATGGACTCGCCGGGCGCGATGTTGGCCAGCGAGGTGGTAAATATATTGGAACGCTCCTGCTCTACCAGGGATGCGCGCTGGCCGGCTTGTTTGGCCTGCTGGTAGGTTTTTTGGGCTTGCGCCCGTTCCTTGATCTGTCCTTCGATAATGCGTTCGCCGATGACCATGCGTAAATGGTCAACGGCAGCCTGTTCCGGTAGGGGAAAGACGTAGATACCCTCTGCCCAGCGAGAGCCGGGATTGTGGAAGGTCTGGCGGACCTGAACCCGGGCCAGCATACCGGTGATGTCCATTTTGACACTGGTGTCCAGTGTTGGCACCGTTTGATAAGGCTTGTTCTGCTCATCACGCAACCACAGGCTGCCTTGCGTGGAATCCTGCGGGCGCCGTTCGCCGGCGGAAGCTGGTGCAGATGCCGCTGTCAAGCAGAGCAGGGTCAGGCTGATTGCCAGTCCTGCCACACGGTGACGGGGGGACCTCATTGCTATTCTCCTTGTTTGACGATGCCTTGTTTGATCCAGCGCTACCGTCCCTGGCAGGATTTCCGTCCTGGTCGCGCCGGTGTTCAGTACAGGGGGCTTATTCCAGCAGCACGGGGCGATTCAATCATTGCGCGGTCATGGAAGAAAGGTGGAGAAATCATGAAGGCGGTTGCCGTGGTCTCTACAAGCACGGCCATCTCAGGTAGATTGTGGTTTCAGGAAAAGGAATCGTTGATGACGAAAACCATTGCTATTGTGGAAGATGATCCGCAGCAGCGCGCGCATTATGCAGAGGCCTTGCGGCAGCAGGGCTATAAGGTTGACGAGTATAGCGGCCGTGAGCAGGCCCGGCGGGCTTTCGAACTGGCGCTGCCTGATCTGGCAATTCTGGATATTATGCTCGGACAGGATATCGGTGGCGGTTTCGAAATCTGCCGTTACCTGCAGCAACGTGATGCACAATTGCCGGTTATCTTTCTCACCAGCCGGGGTAACGAAGTCGACAAGATCTATGGCCTGCAACTGGGTGCCTGGGACTATCAGACCAAGCCGGTCAGCTTTGACTACCTGATCGAGCGCATACGTTCCCTGTTTCGTATTAGGGACCGGCAGGGCGCACCGTCTGACGCGGCCGGTGTTCGCACGACGGGTAAGCTGAAGCTGAACCGGGCTGCCATGCAGGCGAGCTGGGATGATCAGGGCGTGGCGCTGACGCCTACCGAATTTGATCTGCTGAACGTGCTGCTGGAAAAGGCCGATGGTGCCAGTTACGATGATCTGGCCAACGCAACCAGGCAGGGGGTGGTTGAAAACAACACCATCAATACGCACATCGTGCACTTGCGTAAGAAATTCAAACAGCTCGATGCGGACTTCGACTGCATCAAAACCAAATACGGTTACGGTTACCACTGGGTCTGTCGATGAAGCGGCTCGGGCTGGGTGGGCGCTTACTGCTGTTCAGTTCGGTACTGCTGGCCATTCCCTGGCTGGGCTATCGTTATATCGACGAGATGAAGGAATTCCTGCTCAATGGTCAGCAGGAAGCTCAATTACTTGCCGTGCGTGCGGTGGCCACAGTACTTCATGACCGTTCCGATCTGTTCGAACCCGCCGCCGGCCCCTTGAAACCTTCGCTGGAACAGAATGCGCTTTACGTTTATCCGCTGGAAACCTCCATCGAGCTCGATGGTTATGCCACGGATTGGGGGCCGCTGCTGGCGCGCAGCAAGCCCTATGGCGCGGAAAGTACGCTGTTCAAGCGCCATGACCGGTTGCCGGTGTCACCGTTCTTTACCCTGCTGCTGGGTGAACGGGCTGGCACGATCTATGGCTTCCTGCGGGTGAAGGACGAGCAACTTGTCTATCGCCACCCCCGCTACCAACGCCTGGATAACAGCGACCAGGTTCGCCTGGCGCTGGTAAGCCCTGATGGGCGGATAGGTCGTTTCGTGCTGGTGACTGAAGGGCAAGGTACCGTCAGTACTTATGAAGTTCAGGAAAACTGGAAATATCCTCTGACCGGTCAGGCTCTTTTCGACCTTTCTGGTGTGTGGCGCGAGCGCAGCGATGGTTATGACCTGGAGTTCCGTCTGCCGGCGGGCTGGTTGGGGCCGGAACGGCGCTTGTTGCTGAGTGTTGTTGATGTGAATGACCCGGACGAACGCCACATCGACGCCATTGTGGGCACCCTGCCAAAACAGGGGTCCGGTACTTTCAACCGCCTGATTCTTCGTTCCCCCGAGCTGCAGCGTATTCTCCAGGGGCTCGCTCGCTCGGATGCGGGTATTTGTGTGGTGGACCGTTATCGCCGGATACGCGCGGTACTGGGTGGGCAGGCGTTTGAAGGAAATCTGTGTACCGATACCGACAGGATCAGTCTGGACCTGGTGGAGGATGCCTTGGCAGGGCGGCAGAAGGTCATGCATCGTAACGGCGGTTCCAGCGCCGAGACACTGATCGTCGCCGCACATCCGATTTATGCCGGTAGCGAGGTGATCGGTGCCGTGTTACTGGAAAAAAACAGTGCGCACATCCTCAACCTTCAACGCCATACCCTGAGCCAGGTTGCGTTAGCGACGCTACTGGTGCTACTGCTCGTCGTTGCCGGGCTTCTGCTGTTCGGGGCCTGGCTGGCATTCCGCATCCGGCGTCTGAAGCGTGAAGCCGCGGCTGCGATTGATATGGATGGCCGTGTCGTGAAAGTCATCCTGCAGTCTGATCGGCTGGCGCACGATGATCTGGGCGACCTGTCGCGCGGGATCTCCGATCTGCTCGCACGGCTTCAGCGCTACACGGGGTTTCTGGAAACTGTTCCGCGTACGCTGCGGCATGAAATTCTCAATCCCGTGAATACCATCAGTATGTCCTTGCAGAAACTGGCGGAAGCCAGCGCTGCCGGTACTGAGACAGCGATCAGGAGGGCCCGGCAGGCAACACGACAGCTGGAGCGCATTGTCAACAGCCTGACCGAAGCGGCGCATATCGACGGCGCATTGAGCGAGGATAAGACCGGCGTGTTCGATTTTGCCGCGCTGCTTGACGAATATGTCGCCAATTCTTCGCTGCTCCATCCTGGCCGGCGCCTCCTGTACCGTGGTCCGCAGCACAGTGTGCGGGTGGAAGGCAGTGATTTGCGCATTGCCCAGTTACTCGACAAGGTGAAAGATAATGCCCTGGATTTTTCCGCTGCCGGTGGGGAAATCCGCTTTGAGCTGAAAGTCGACGGGAACTATGCGGAGTTGAGTATTTTGAATGACGGACCACGAATACCCGAAGCCGTTTTACAGGCGCTGTTTGTGGGTATGGAGTCTAGTCGTCCCCACACTGATGGCACCCCACATCTTGGTATCGGGCTTTACATCGCAAAGCGTATTGCCCTGCACCATGGCGGGGAGTTGACGGTGGCTAACCGTGCCCCTGTTTCCGGTGTGCGGGTGACCCTGCGTCTGCCGCTAGTCGCAAACGGCTAAGAATAAATACCATTCCCACAAAAAAGGTGTTTTGCGCCCCTGTCAACAGGATTTTCCCATAGGCGTTCAGCCGGGTGGGGATCATGTTGTTACGGCTGTGTTAAGATGCGGCAAAGCAATGCCGGTTGGCCTGGGAGTCTGCCGGACTTAGAGATAATCTACTGTGCTGGTGGGAGAGTGACTCGAATTCCCGCAATTTTTCGTTGCGTAGG
>JAUXDG010000043.1 GCA_030618475.1 Gammaproteobacteria bacterium
GGTGCGTCGATTCGGTACGAAATAGGGTGTTGTCAGATAGATCGATTGCCTGGCATGGGAAACCATGTCAGCAAAACTGCCGTTCAAATAACGGCGACCGCCGCGACTGAAATTGGACAACAGGATGCTGCCGCTTTCTGCTGCGTGCAATGCCGGTGGACGTTTTCTGCCGATCCAGAATCGACTAAACAACTCCATGGCCTGGGCGGCCAGAGCATCACCGAAGCCAATGTGCGTGTCTCGCCAGCGGGCATCACCGTATGCAGCGCGTGAATTTTCCCGATGTATATTAAATCCACCCACGTAAGCATAGGCGCGGTCGACAACCAGCAGTTTGCGGTGATTGCGCCGGTTATAGCGCCACGGGTGGCGCCAGCTCCAGCGATGGAACCAGCGCACCGTTACGCCATTCCGACGCAGATTGCTGATCAGTTGGTGTGAAGCCCAGAACAATGAACCGGCGGCATCGAGGTGCAAACGTACCATAATGCCCGCCTGGGCACGCTCAATCAGCGCTGCTGCGAAACGGCGTCCGATTTCATCATCGGCGAAAATGTAACTTTCCAGCAGCACGTGATGTTGCGCTGCTGAAATCGACGCCAGCATCGCCTCGTACAGCAGGTCGCCTTCAGTGAAGAGTTCGAAATGCTCTGAACCCACAAGTGTACTATTGCTTCAAATAGACAACGGTGTGATCCGGTGTTCCGAGCTGTTCGAGTGGTGCAGGTGTTCCGAGGTGGAAACCCTGCACGAAGTCTACGCCGATATCCTGCAGGACTTCCAGCGACTCGGCAGTTTCGACATATTCCGCTGTTGTCTGCTTGTCCATCATGCTGACGATGTCGCAAATGGATTTAACCATCATACGATCAGTATCATTGTTCGCTATGTTGCGTACAAAGGCACCATCGATCTTGACCATGTCTACCGGCAGGTTTCTGAGGTAGGCAAAAGAGGATAAGCCGCTGCCGAAGTCATCGAGCGCGAAACGGCAACCCACTTCGCGCAGTGCATGGATAAAATCTGTCGCCTGGCATAGATTAGCGATGGCGGCAGTTTCTGTCACCTCAAGACACAGTTTATGCCTGGCGAACTCGGATGATTCCAGGCGATTGAGGGCATACTCCTTGAACGACTCATCGCACAGCGACACGGCTGACAGGTTCACCGAGCAGAGCTCAATCTGGCGCAGCAGTTCAGGGTGATCCTCGAACCATTGAATGACATGATCAAGAACCCAGCGATCCACCTGGGGTGACAGGTTATAGCGTTCAGCAGCTGGCATAAATTCGCCGGGGCGAATGACGTCACCACCTTCGCGGAGTCGCAGCAGAATCTCGCAGCGGCTACCCCCAACCTTTGTACCACAGGCATGAATAGGTTGTGCATATAATACGAATCGATCATTTTCCAGGGCCGAGATGATACTGGACGCCCAGTGTGAGTCACCTGTCCGGTTGGCGGCCACGGGGTCATCATCGGGGTGGTAGACATGGATACGGTTTCGTCCCTTTTCCTTGGCGGCATAGCAGGCAGAATCAGCGAGGTTCAGGGCATCTTCAATCGAGGCGCCACCCTGAAGGGGCACAAGGCCGATACTCACACCCAGCGAAAAGCGGCGCTCGTGCCACTGGAAGCGGAAACCCTCGATCGCTACACGTATATGATCGGCGAGAACACCGGCCCGGCCAAGCGGACAATGTTCCATGAGTACCGCAAATTCATCACCACCCAGCCTTGCCAGCGTATCCCTGGAACGGATCTGGCCGGTCAACAGGCTGGCAATCTGGCGCAGTAACTCGTCTCCCGCAACATGGCCGCAGCTGTCGTTGATGATCTTGAAACGATCGAGATCGAGATAGCAGAGCACATGGTCGCCAGGATGTTTGTCGGCCTGAATCAGTAAACGACCGAGTCGATGCTCGAACTCGCGCCGATTGATAAGGTCGGTAAGTGCATCGTGCGAAGCCTGGTAGGAGAGCTGATCCTCAAGCCGGCGCCGATCGGTAATATCACGACACACCACCAGCACGCAGGGTTCCTGCGTCTGCGCATCCAGACTGGCGCGCAGATGTACCCAGAATACCGAGCCGTCCTTGCGGATTTTACGGTATTCGATTCCGCTATCGAGTCCGGGTCTGGTGAACTGCTTTTCGATATAAGCGAATACAATTGAAGTATCATCCGGGTGTATGAGTTTTTCGGCGGTTTTACCGATCAACTCATCGACAGCGTAGCCCAGGCTACTGGCACCGATGCGATTGATCGAAAGGATGGTACCCGAGCTGCTGAATACCGCATTGATATCGGGTGCATTTTCGTATAACGCCTGATAGCGTGCTTCACTGACACGCAGGGCTTGTTCGGCTTTTACCCTGTCCGTAATATTTCTGAAAATGCCGCGGGTTGATACGGCTTCGCCATCTTTCATAATGGAACCACAATCACCTCTGATATAAACCGTTTCGCCCGTTTTGGCAACATACTTGAAGTCGATCTGACTGAGTGTTTCCCCGGCTTTGAGGCGCTCGAAACGGTCCTGACAACAAGACCGGCTATCCGGGTGCAGCACATCCAGCAGCGTCATGGAACTGACTTCATCCTCGCTATAGCCCATGGCGTCGCGCCAGGCACGATTGGTACAGAGAAAAGAGCCATCGGCTGCCAGACACTGAATAAGATCGTTAGTGTTGTCGAAAACGTCGAGATAACGCTCCTCGCTCTTCCTGATTTCATCTTCGACCAGCTTTCGTTCCTGCTCGGATTGCACACGGCTGAGAAGCACATTCACCAGCGCCGGCAGACGGCGAAGATTCTCTTCATTGGAAAGGATACACTGGTCGATACCCTGCTCGAGACACCGTAACGCGATGTCTTCGACACCGCTTTCCGCGATCAGTACCAGTGGAAGCTCGATCGCGCGTTCGCGATTCCATGTAATGAAGCCGAGGGCAGTGAAATCGTCGAGCTCGAGTTCACTGACAGCGAGATCCCAGCCGCCGTCATCAAGCGCTTGCAAAAGTTCGGATTTTGTTGTGACGCGATGGCAGTCAAGATTTTCGAAACGGGCGTCGAGTTGCTGCTGAATCAGATCGGCGGTATCCGGACAAACGGCTAACAGCAGACGGGGCATCGAGTTCGGCATCGGATAATCCAGCCATTATATTATTTTTATCAGTATATAACATATTTGAATCGTCCGCATATATGTTTTATTTATTTATATATATGATATAGATAGCGTGCATTTCTCAAGTGATATGATAGATTCTCAACAGGCCCTAACCCATCTCAGTCTTATTATTCCTGATCTGGGCACTGCGCCAGATCAGGAACGCGGCAGGAATCACCAGCAAGGTCAGTACCGTTGCGCTGACCATTCCGCCAACCATGGGCGCGGCGATACGGCGCATGACCTCGGAACCGGTGCCACTGCCCAGCATGATCGGTAACAGGCCGGCGATAATAGCAGCGACGGTCATTATGATGGGGCGCACACGTAACAGGGCACCTTCGATAACGGCCTGGCGCAATTCGGACACACCGATATTACGCTGCTGTAAAGATGCCTTGTCCTGTTGTCGCCGGTAAGCCTGGTTCAGGTACACCAGCATGATGACGCCGATCTCCACCGAGACACCGGCCAGGGCGATGAAGCCGACACCGGCGGCAACCGACAGGTCATAGTCGAGCCAGTACATCAGCCAGATGCCACCGACCAGTGCCAGCGGCAGGGTGGTCAGGATAATGAATACCTCGGTGGCGCGACGGAAATTGAGATACAGCAACAGCACGATAATCGCCAGTGTAACAGGCACAACCGTGGTCAGCTTTCGCTTGGCGCGTTCCATGTATTCGTACTGCCCCGACCAGCTCAGCGAATAACCCGCCGGCAGCTCGACCTGTTCCGCCACCACCTGCCTGGCGTGCTCGACATACGAGCCCAGATCCCGGCCCTGGATATCAATATAGATCCAGCCGTTGAGGCGGGCGTTTTCGCTCTTAATGACGCCGGGTCCACTGGCAATACGCACGTCGGCAACATCGCCGAGCGTAATCTGTGCTCCCGCCGGCGTTTGTATGGGCAGTTCGGCGAGTTTGCTTTCGGAATCCCGCACATCGCGTGGGTAGCGCAGGTTGACCGGGTAGCGCTCCAGGCCTTCGATACTCTCGGTAACATTCATACCGCCGACCGCGGTACGCACAATTTCCTGCACATCCGCGATATTGAGCCCATAGCGGGAGGCGGCAGTTCGATCGGTTTCCACCATCACGTAACGGCCGCCAACCACCCTTTCGGAGAAGACCGATACCGTACCCGGCAGCGGTGTCAGTACCCGTTCGATATCTTCGCCGATTTCCTGGATGCGCGCCAGATCAGGACCGGCAACTTTGACACCTACCGGCGTCTTGATACCGGTCGCCAGCATATCGATACGGTTTTTGATCGGCATCACCCACGCATTGCTCATGCCCGGGATTTTCACCAGGGCATCCAGTTCCCGTCTGAGTTTTTCCGCTGTCATGCCCTCGCGCCACTCATCGCGCGGCTTGAACTGGATGGTGGTTTCTATCATGGTCAGCGGCGCCGGATCGGTGGCTGTTTCTGCGCGCCCCATTTTTCCGAACACGCGTTTGACTTCCGGCACTGTCATGATGAGTTTGTCGGTTTGCTGCAGGATTTGCTGGGCTTTGCCAATAGAGATGGCAGGGAAGGCACTGGGCATATAGAGCAAGTCACCTTCGTCCAGATCCGGCATGAATTCCGAGCCCAGGCTGTCACTCAACGGCCACCAGCCGGACAGTGGCCAGGCCATGGATACGGCAGCCAGCGCCGATACCAGGACAACGGTCTTCGGCATTTTCATTACTCCGTCGATGACCGGCCGGTAGGCGGCGATCAGCAACCTGTTTATGGGATTCCTGTCCTCGGCGATGATCCGTCCGCGGATGAAGTAGCCCATCAGCACCGGCACCAGCGTTATAGACAGGACCGCGGCGCCTGCCATGGCGTATGTTTTAGTGAAAGCCAGCGGCGAAAACAGGCGACCTTCCTGTGCCTGCAGGGTGAACACCGGCAGGAAGCTGAGGGTGATGATCAACAGCGAGAAAAACAGCGCCGGGCCGACTTCGGCCGCCGCTTGCGCTATCAACTGCCAGCGCCTGGCAGCCGTGACTTCCTGGTGTTCCATGTGTTTGTGTACATTCTCGACCATGACGATGGCGGCATCGACCATGGCGCCGATGGCGATGGCGATACCACCCAGAGACATGATGTTGGCGTTGATGCCCTGGGCATACATGATGATGAAAGCAATCAGGATACCGACCGGCAGACTGACGATGACCACCAGTGCCGATCGCAGGTGAAAAAGGAACAGGGCGCACACCAGTGTGACGACAAGGAACTCCTGGAACAGCTTTCCCTTTAAGGTGTCGACGGCGCGTTCGATCAGACTGGAACGGTCATAGGTCGGCACAATCTCAACGCCGTCGGGCAGGCTGCGTTTGAGTTCTTCAAGTTTCGCCTTGACGCCCTCGATGGTTTTCAGTGCATTCTCACCCCAGCGCATAATGACGACGCCGCCAACGACCTCACCTTCACCGTCGAGTTCAGCGAGTCCACGACGCATCTGCGGCCCCAGGCGAATGTCGGCGATATCTTCCAGCAGAATCGGCGTTCCATTGGCATTCATGCCCAGCGGTATCTGCCGTAACTCGTCCACACCCTCGATGTAACCGGTGGCACGCACCATGTACTCAGCCTCTGCCATTTCGATGACCGAGCCGCCCACTTCCTGGTTGCCGCGCTGAATGGCCTGTCGTACATTGGCCAGGGGAATGCCGTAAGAGCGCAGCCGGTCAGGATCGATCACCACCTGGTACTGCTTGACCATGCCGCCAATGGTGGCGACTTCGGAAACCCCGGCGACCGTCTGCAGCTCGAACTTCAGGAACCAGTCCTGCAGGCTGCGCAGTTCGGCGAGATCGTGCTTTCCGCTGCGATCGACCAGTGCATATTCATAGACCCAGCCTACGCCGGTGGCGTCCGGTCCAAGTGCCGTTGAAGCGCTGGCCGGCAGACGGTTCTGCACCTGGCTCAGGTATTCGAGCACGCGCGAGCGTGCCCAGTACAGATCGGTGCCATCTTCAAACAGAATGTAGACATAGGAATCACCGAAGAAGGAATAGCCACGCACCGTGGTGGCTTTGGGTACCGACAACATGGTGGTGGTCAACGGATAGGTGACCTGATCTTCCACCACCTGAGGCGCCTGACCCGGGTAACTGGTCTTGATAATGACCTGTACGTCGGACAGATCGGGGAGGGCGTCGACGGGCATATTGTTGACCGCATACAGGCCCCAGCCGGTCAGAATGAAGGTCAGTAACAGAACCAGGAAACGGTTTCGGATCGACCAGCGGATGATGTTGGCAATCATTCTGCGGTCTCTGCGGAGTCGTCAGACGTCCCGTCGCTGCCCATGCGGTTGAAGCTGGCTCTCAGACTGGCTTCGGAATCGATCAGGAACTGACCGGAAGTGACCACTTTGTCGCCCTCGTTCAGGCCGCTGATGATTTCCACGAAGTCGCCGCTCTCCATGCCGGCTATGACCTCCTGTGCTCTGAACCTGCCTTCTTGCAGAGCCACAATGACGCGCTGTGTCTTGTCGGTTTTGATCAGCGCTTCACGTGGGATACTCAGTATGTCTTGCTTCGGGCCGGCATAGATGCGAACCCTGGCATACATGTCGGGTTTGAGCGCTTCGTCCGGATTGTCGAAACGCAGGCGCGCCTGCAGGGTTCGGGTCTTGGGGTCGATGGTGGGGTAGATAAACTCCACTTCGCCTTCCCAGACGCGGCCGGGCAGGTAACCCAGCCGGACTTCGGCAGGCTGGCCGACAGCGACCCAGTCGGACTGGCGTTCAAATACGTCGACCAGTAACCAGACGCTGGAAAGGTCCGCCAGTGTCAGCACCTCGGTCGCCGGCTTGACATACATGCCTTCGCGCACGTTAAGACCGTCGACCACGCCGTCCTGGCTGGCGAGGACACGGACCCGCTGCGAAGCACGCCGCTCACGGGCGACCTGCCTGATCTGTGCGCTGCTCATCCCCAACGCCTCGAGTCGCTCACGGGATGCCCGTTTCAGATAGTCGTTGCTACCCCGCAAGGCCTGGATATACTCCTCCTGGGCGTTGACCAGCTCGCGCGAGTACAGTTCGAACAGCACATCGCCTTTACGAATCTGTTCGCCGTCCGATTTAACGTTCAGTTTCTCGATCCAGCCATCGGTGCGCAGGTGAACATGGCTGAGTTTGCGCTCGTCGAAAGCGACGTAACCGACCGTATTGATCTGGCGCCACAGCTTTCCACGTTCGACCCGTGCGGTGCGCACGCCAAGATTCTGTACCATGCGGGGGTCGATACGGACGGTACCCGCATCGCCGGCTGCATCGGCATAGACAGGCACCAGATCCATGCCCATCGGTGATTTCCCGGCTTTATCACGGCGGTAATTGGGGTCCATCGGTGCCACCCAGTAGAGGATCCCGGCTTCGTCCTTGTCAGCGCAGAAAGCAGGGGCGGCAGTCAGGCCGGATGCGGCGACCAGGATGACCGGCAGCAGAGCGGAAATACGAAGTTTCATTGGCCTTCTCCTTGCAGAGACAGCGAGCTATCAACGGACTGGGGTTGCAGAAAAAGCAGGCGTGCCTGCGTTTTGGCACGGTCCACACGGATACGCAGTGCCTGAAGCCTGACGTCGAGATCTGTGATTCGTGCCCGCATCAGCGTGTTGAATTCGTTGATACCACTCTGATAGGAGAGCAATGCGGCTGCTGCGTTCTCCATGGATTCGCGTAACAGGTGCTGCTGGTAGAGGGTCATCTGTTCGCCAAGCCGCAGCCAGCGTGCATAATCGGATTTGAGCGTGCGTTGCATTTCGCGCAGTTTCTGTTCGCGTGTCTGGATAGCAGCTTCTGTCTGCTGCTGCTGTGCCGCCAGGCGTCTGTCCTGGCGCTTTTCGGTGAACAGCGGTAAGTCCAGTGTCACCATGGCGGCCATCATATCGGGACGATCACTACCATCGGCGTTATCGCCAAAACGCTTGCGATACTCCAGGCCGACATCGAAGCCCGGTTTGTACTGCTCGCGTGCCGCCTTGACCAACTGCCGATTCGCTTCAACCCGGGCAGTAGCCGATTCGATGGCCGGATGCTGTGCCAGTGACGCCTGCAGCCTGGTCTGGGATTGCGGTTCCGGCAGTACGGGGAAGCCTGGGGTGACAGGCTGCCAGGCGGCTTCACCGATCCAGCGCGTCAGCTCGGCCCGCTGTACATCGGACTGTTCACTGATTTTTGCCGCACGATCTTCGAGACGCGACAGTTCAAGTTGCGCCTGTAGCACGTCCTGCTGGCTGACACGCCCTGTAGCGTAATGGGCACGGGTAATATCGACCAGCTGTATAAACAGCCGGCGGCTGCGTTCGATGATGTGGGCAGCCTGGTTCTGGTAATAGAGCTCCAGGAAGGCCTGACGAACATCACGGCGGATTTCCTGTTCGGTAAATTTTGTCTGCGCCTGTTGCGCCATGCCCAGCCATTCGGTGCGCTTTCGCCGATAGCGCAGTGTCTGGCCGCGCGGAAAAGCCTGCTTGATCCCGGTGCGAAACTGGGAGGAACCTTCCTTTTTCATACTGAAATCATCCAGCGGTACGTTCCAGACGCCAACGGTCAGTTTCGGATCCGGTAACTGCCCATCGGCAACCGCCTGTTCCTGCAGGGCGAGCGCACGTGCCTGGCTGGCGATGACAGCCGGATCAGCCTCAAGCGCCAGGCGTTCGGCGTCCGTCAGACTCAGCTCTGCCCGGGCGCTCAAAGCGTACGGGAGCATGAGCAGAAGCAATAACGCTCTACGGTGAATACGTCCCGGTTTTCGGGTTTGTGGCATCGACATAAGCACTCTCCATAACAGTGTCCTTCATTCCGTTGAACTGGCGGAATGCAGGCTCGTTCCCAGCGTGAGAAAGTAAGGAAATCAGGGGCAAGCCCTGCTTATGGCGTTAAACGGGGGGGCGGAGCAGGGGCGGATCGGTTCTGGAAGCGACAAAGGTCGGCTGAAAGATGATACGGGGGTCCGAATGTCTGATATGGTGAAGGCGGATTGCGGTCATCGCGGCGGGCTGTACATGCAAGCTGACGCAACCCTGGCTGGAACACTCACCACCCTGGTTACAGTCGTGATCTGAACAGGACGGGCAATGCGAAGCGGCTGAATCCTGACCGGCTCGATGCGCGTCATGGGCGCCTGCATGGGAACCTGCCTCGGCAGCCAGGTTCATTGTACAGGGCGCGGCGTCAGTGCCAGCCGCGGCAATGCCGGCGGTCATGGCCTGCAGCGGCGCGATGACCAGCGCCACAGCCAGCCATAGCGCCATCAGGTTTTTCGATAAGTTACGCATTGTTCAACAATTTAGGCCTATATCGGCACAGGTGCAAGTTTTATGAGCTTAACTGCTGTGACTCGCCCGGTTATATCGAAGTTCCTTATCGGTCGCGCGGTTGCGCGCTGTAGCGGTATCCTGTCTGGTATTTTCGCTGTTGTGGCGATGTGGAAACCAAGCGCTTGCGAAGTGTTCAAAGAACCTGCTGCACTGCAAGCGGCTCGGGGGAGCAGGAATAATGAACGAACGTGATCTGGTAATTATCGGTGGCGGTGCGGCAGGTCTGGTGGTCGCCAGTGTCGCCTCCCAGTTGGGCCTGAAAGTCACCCTGATCGAAAAGAACGAAAAACTGGGTGGCGACTGCCTGCATACCGGCTGTGTGCCCAGCAAGACGCTGATACACACCGCCAAAGTCGCTTCACTGATGCGTCGCGGCGGCGAGTTCGGACTGGATGCGGTTGCGCCAACAGTAGACCTGGGCAAGGTGAATGACCATGTGCAATCGGTGATCGATCAGATCCAGTTGCACGATGACCCGGAACGCTTTCGCGCTTACGGCTGCGAGGTGTTATTCGGCCAGGCGGTATTTGTCGACCCCCATACTGTGCGGGTCAACGAGCGGCAGATCCGCGCCCGGCGCCTGGTTGTCGCCACCGGTTCCACGCCTTTGATACCAGCGATCGAAGGTCTGCAACAAGCGGGCTATATCACCAACGAAAGCCTGTTTTCGTTGCCTGATTTACCGCGGCGTCTGGTGGTGCTGGGTGGTGGTCCTATCGGACTGGAGATGGCGCAGGCCCTTGCGCGTCTGGGAAGCCGGGTTACCGTGGTGGAACGTCTGCCGCATCTGCTGCCACAGGAAGATCCGCAAATTGCGGATCTGTTGCGTGACCTTTTGTTGGACGAAGGCTTAAGCGTGCACACCTCCACCAGTGCCGAACGCGTCAGCCGTCAGGGCGATACGCGTATCGTCGAGTGCAGTGGTGGTCTGAAACTGGAAGCAGACCTGATACTGGTCGCCGCAGGCCGGCGGCCCGGCGTAGAAGGGCTCGGTCTGGAGGCTGCCGGCATCGAAACCGGCGCACAGGGCATCCAGGTGGATCGACGCCTGCGCACTTCGCAGAAACATGTCTATGCCTGTGGTGATGTGTGCGGGCCCTATCCCTTTACCCATATGGCGGAATACCAGGCCGGTATCGTGATCAGCAATGCGGTGTTCCGCTTGCCGAAAAAAACCGACTACCGGGTGGTGCCCTGGGTGACCTACACCGATCCGGAACTGGCTCGGGTCGGGCTGACCGAACAACAGGCCAGAGACCAGGGCATCGAAGCGACGGTGCTGCACTTCCCGTTCAGGGATATCGACCGTGCGCTGGCCGAAGTCGAACCCCATGGTATGAGTAAATTCATTACCCACAAAGGCAGACTGCTCGGTGCGACGGTTCTGGGTCCGCATGCCGGAGAACTGATTCATGAAGTCGTGCTGGCGATGAAAACCGGTATAAAAATTAGCCAACTGTCGGCGACCATTCACGCCTATCCCACGCTGGCGCAGATCCATCGACGAACCGTAAATACCCTGTATGGGAAAAGGCTGTTCAGCGCCACAACCCGGGCTCTGGTACGATGGGTCAATCGCCTGATACCATAAAGTATGCACGCCACTCTGCCACTACTGGAATCCACCGATTTTCCGCCCATCAGGCGCAGTCGGCTGCAAACGCTGCAAGTCAACCTGGGTTACCGTTGCAACCAGTCGTGCCTGCACTGTCATGTCAATGCGGGCCCGCATCGTCGCGAGCAGATGGCGCGCGAAACCATTGACGAGATCATCGCTTTCCTGCAAGAGTCGGGGATTAAATCACTGGATGTCACCGGCGGGGCCCCCGAATTGCACCCGGATTTCCGCCTGCTGGTGGAATCGGTGCGCCGCCTGGGTGTGCACCTTACAGACCGCTGTAACCTTACCATTCTCAATGAACCCGGTTTCGACGACATGGCCGATTTTCTGGCTCGGAACCAGGTGGAAATCGTGGCTTCATTGCCCTGCTATCTCGAAGAAAACGTCGAGTCACAGCGTGGCAAGGGTGTGTATGCGTCGAGCATCAAGGCGTTACAGAAACTCAACGCCCTCGGCTACGGACGGCCGGGCAGCGGTCTGGTTTTGAACCTGATGTTCAACCCGGCCGGCGCGGTTTTACCGCCCCCACAACAGCAACTTGAAGCCGATTACAGGTGCGAACTCGGTAAACGCGCCGGTATTGTCTTCAACCAGCTGTTTGTCCTCGCCAACATGCCTATCCAGCGGTTTGGCAGTACGCTGGTATCCAGCGGGCAGTTCGACCAGTACATGCAACTTCTCAAGTCGGCCCACCAGGACGCCAATCTCGATACCGTCATGTGCCGTTCCCTGATCAGCGTGGACTGGCAGGGTTATGTGTATGATTGTGATTTCAACCAGATGCTGGATTTACCCCTGCAACAGTTTCGACAGCCGCGTGTACAACTCCGAGAGCTCACAGCGACCGAGCTGGAAAACCGGCCAGTCGTGGTCGCCGATCACTGTTATGGCTGTACGGCTGGGCAGGGCAGCAGTTGCGCCGGCGCGCTGGGGTGAGTGGTTATGCTGCAGCTGTCGATCATTATTCCCGCACTCAACGAAGCCGGCTGTATCCGCGACATCCTGCGGCAGCTGCAAGCACTGCGCGCGCAGGGCCACGAAATCATCCTGGTCGACGGCGGCAGCTGTGATGAAACGATCGCCCTGGCACAAGCACTGGTCGATCAGCTGTTGCCGGCGCCGGCAGGCCGGGCCCTGCAGATGAACGTCGGGGCTAAGGCGGCAAGCGGTCAGGTGTTCTGGTTTCTGCACGCGGATACCCGGGTGCCGGATAAGGCAGCGCGTCTCATCACCGAAGCTTTGCAGCAGGCGGGCAGCTGGGGTCGTTTTGATGTGCGCTTATCCGGAGACAAACTTTTATTGCGGCTGGTTGAACGCATGATGAACTGGCGTTCCCGCTTTACCGGGGTCGCCAGCGGGGACCAGGGCATGTTCGTTACCCGCGAGCTGTTTGAACGCGTCGGCGGTTTTGCAGAGTTGCCGCTGATGGAAGACATCGACCTGAGCCGGCGCCTGAAAAGGGAACAGTGGCCGGTGTGTTTGCGGGACACATTGACAACGTCGAGCCGGCGCTGGGAGCAGAAGGGGGTTTTGCGTACTATTGCGCTGATGTGGTATCTGCGACTGGCCTATTTCCTGGGTGTTTCACCGGCACGCCTGGCGATGCGTTATGACCAGGCAGCCTGACTACCAGTACCCGGACGGCCGGATCCTGGTGTTTGCCAAGGCGCCCGTGCCAGGTGAGGTGAAAACCCGCCTCGCTGCACATATCGGCAAACAGGCAGCGGCGCAGCTGTATGAACAACTGGTGCGTGATACGGTCGGTCTGGTGGCAGGGGCGAGACTGGCACCGGTTGAATTGCACGTCGCTTCACAAAGCCGCCACCCATTGTTCGTTTCGCTCGCCGACAGACAGTCGGTTGAGGTAAGGCTTCAAACCGGGGGCGATCTTGGTCTGCGCATGTACAATGCGGTAAAGTCCGCACTGCGGACAGCTGATTTTGCATTGTTGATCGGCACCGACTGTCCGGCGATGAGCGCAGCTTACCTGCAACGCGCCTGTCAGCAGCTGGATGCCGGTAGCGCTGTTGTGCTGGGTCCCGCGGAAGACGGCGGCTATGTCCTGATTGGTGCGCGCAGGTGCGATGAGCGCCTGTTTACGGATATCCCCTGGAGCAGTGATCGGGTACTGCAGCTGACCCGTGCACGGCTGCAGGCGCTGAAACTGCCGTACGAGGAACTCGACACTTTATGGGATCTCGACAGGCTCGAAGATCTCAGACGCTGGCGGACAACTGTAAGCGATTGCACCGAAGGCGTGGGTAAGTTTGCCGGTATAAGCCTTCGGGACACGCTGTGAATACATCCCTGTACGCTCGACGGCCGCGTCCATGCGGCCGACGGTCCCGAAACCTTATGCCGGCAAACTTACGTACTCATCAGTACATGGAGTAGCAAAGACATGAACCAGACAAAAGCCGATGAAATCCGGCAGCGCGTACGCTCGGCCTACAGCGA
The DNA here is from genome assembly GCA_030618475.1 of Gammaproteobacteria bacterium. Classification (GTDB taxonomy): domain Bacteria; phylum Pseudomonadota; class Gammaproteobacteria; order DSM-19610; family DSM-19610; genus Thiogranum. The sequence goes on from JAUXDG010000043.1 coordinate 13,584, forward strand.
GGTCGCCGAGGCCAGTGACAGCGGCGGCTGTTGTGGCGAAGCCAGCTCCTGCTGCGGGGTATCAGACGAGGTGCAGATCAATGCCTTGATATCAACACGGCTCGGTTATACCCAGGAGGAGCTCGACAAGGCACCGGAAGGCGCCGATATGGGATTGGGCTGCGGCAATCCGCGTGCCATTGCCAGCCTCAAGAGCGGCGAAGTGGTCCTGGACCTCGGCAGCGGGGGGGGATTCGACGCTTTTCTGGCCGCACAGGAAGTCGGCGAGAACGGCCGTGTTATCGGTATCGATATGACGCCGGCCATGATCAGCAAGGCGCGTAACAATGCTGAAAAGGCTCGATTCAGCAACGTGGAATTCCGGCTGGGAGAAATTGAATACCTGCCTGTTGCGGACAACTGTGTCGATGTCATTATTTCCAACTGCGTCATCAACCTCTCACCGGACAAGGCCGGGGTATTCCGCGAAGCCTACCGGGTACTGAAAACCGGAGGCCGGCTTGCCATTTCCGACGTGGTAGCCAGTACCGACTTGCCCGAAACCCTGCGCCATGACCCTGACCTGCATTCCGCCTGTGTGTCAGGTGCCTCCACGATCGATGAATTGCAATCCGTATTGGCCGAGGCCGGCTTTTCCGATATCCGCATTCAGCCCAAAGATGAGTCCCGGGAATTCATCAAGGACTGGGCGCCTGGCAGCGGGGTTGAGGATTACGTTATTGCTGCCGTGATCGAGGCGCGCAAATAATCAACCCGACAGCCTTTTCACTGCTATTCCGGTGGAACCTCTAAATGGCTTTTCCCCTGCTCGGGTGAGTAGAATGTACGTGAAGGGCCGAATTCATTCGGCCACTAATGATTGGAGACAAGGATGTCGCCATGTCCTACGATGCGTTATGCAGGGGGTGCCATTCCCTGCACTGTGACCGGTCGAATGAATTCGACCCTACAAATTTGCCACAAGGTGAATCGCCGTCAGGCGAGAGAGGGTCCCCTGGGGTACAAGGTGAAT
>JAUXDG010000075.1 GCA_030618475.1 Gammaproteobacteria bacterium
CCACTGGACAACAGCAACAGGGTATTCAGTGCCGGAATCTTCCAGGGGTCGAGAAGCGTGAATTCGCCACCGACATTCCCAGGGCCGTTGGTTGGCCATACCGCTTCCCAACCGTTCCACAACAGCTCATTGGTACCGGGATCAGCGCCTCCCAACCACGGCACGGAAAGAACCCGCGCATACCAGAGCACCCCGAAGAAGGCGGCGAAAAACATCACTTCAGAAAAAATAAACCAGCCCATCCCCCAGCGGAAGGACTTGTCCACCTGATCATTATAGATGCCGGCTTCGCTCTCATTGATGACCGTGCGGAACCAGCCAAACACCATAAATATCAAAATGGCGAAGCCAACCAGCATCACCGTGCTACCTGTACCCGAACCATTTAAATAGTTCGCAAAACCCTGGAGCATCACGAACAGGCCGACTGAACCGATAATCGGCCACCCGCTACCATGGGGGACGTAATAGCCGCCGTTTGTCTCACTCATACTTCCATCCTCATTATTGACTGATATTTTTCAGTTAATCGCTTTGTGTTTATCAAAAAAGGTGTACGACAAAGTCACTACCTCGATTTCTTCCGGCAGTTCCGGGTCCAGCATGAATAAGAGCGGCATATCGCGCCCTTCGCCGGCTAAAAACTGTTGCTCGGTAAAACAGAAACATTCGGTTTTCTTGAAATGCCGTGCAGCGAGACCCGGTGTCACACTCGGTATCGCCTGCCCCACCATGGTTCGGTCGGTGCGGTTTTTCGCATGGAAACTGGTGCGGTACATTTTCCCCGGATGCACTTCCATGCGCGACACCACCGGCGTGAAATCCCACGGCATCGACTGGTTGACATTGGCGATAAACTCAACCATCACAGTCCTGTCCAGATCGGGTTCAATCACCGCGGCAATCGCGACACGCCCGCCCGTCTTGCCATTGATCCCGGTAATATCACAAAACACATCGTAAAGCGGAACCATGGCGAAACCGAAACCAAACATCCCAACCACGATGAGCAACAAGCGCTTTACCAGCTTCGGGTTCGAGCCTGTGCTGGCTGTCATACCGCCGCTCCAGTGGAAACCTTCCAGAAAAAAGCCACCAGTACGCCGGCCGCGACCGCCGCAAGCAACAATGCCAGCCTGATATTTGCCCGTTTTTGTTTTGACGTCTGATCCATCATTTCAGCACTATCTTACCGTTAACAAAGGCGCCACAGGAAGCGGCGCCTTGTCGTCATCGGACTATTTAACCTCCGGAGCGGTGGTAAAACTGTGGTACGGAGGCGGTGAAGGCAAGGTCCATTCAAGACCTTCCGCTCCTTCCCACACCTTGTCGGTAGCCTTGCTGCCGCCGCGTACCGTCTTGATCACGATGTACACGAACAGCAACTGCGTCAGGCCAAATGCAAAACCACCGAGACTGGACATCATGTTGAACTCGGCAAACTGGGTCGAATAATCCGGGATACGACGCGGCATACCGGCCAGCCCCAGGAAGTGCTGCGGGAAGAACAGCACATTGACAAATATCGCTGACAGCCAGAAATGCAGCTTGCCGAGCTTCTCGTCATACATATTGCCGGTCCACTTGGGCAACCAGTAGTAGGCCGCCGCGAACAGTGTGAACACCGAACCCGTCACCAGTGTGTAGTGGAAGTGCGCCACGATGAAATAGGTATCGTGGTACTGGAAATCAACCGGTGTAATCGCCATCATCAGGCCGGAAAAACCACCGATGGTAAACAGCACCACAAATGCGAGGGCAAACAACATCGGCGTTTCGAAAGTCATGGAACCCTTCCACATGGTCGACACCCAGTTGAACACCTTGACGCCGGTCGGTACCGCAATCAGCATAGTGGCGTACATGAAAAACAGTTCACCCGTCAACGGCATGCCGACGGTAAACATGTGGTGAGCCCATACAATGAACGACAGGAAGGCAATCGATGCGGTGGCATACACCATGGAACTGTAGCCGAACAAGCGCTTGCGGGCGAAGGTCGGAATGATCTGTGAGACCACACCGAAAGCCGGCAATATCATGATATACACCTCGGGATGCCCGAAGAACCAGAATATGTGCTGAAACATGACGGGGTCACCACCACCGGCGGCACTGAAGAAGGAGGTACCGAAATACTGGTCGGTCAACAGCATGGTCACTGCACCGGCAAACACCGGCATCACCGCGATCAGCAGGTAGGCAGTAATCAGCCAGGTCCAGACAAAAAGCGGCATTTTCATCATGGTCATGCCGGGTGCCCGCATGTTCACAATGGTGACGACGATATTGATTGCCCCCATGATGGATGAAATACCCAGCAGGTGAACCGAGAAGATCAGATAAGGAAAGGCATCACCGGTTTGAAGAATCAGCGGTGGGTACATGGTCCAGCCACCCGCCGGTGCTCCGCCCTCCATGAACAGGGTTCCAAGCAGCATGATCCCCGCAAATGGCAGGATCCAGAAACTCCAGTTGTTCATGCGCGGCAAGGCCATATCCGGCGCACCGATCATCATCGGGACCAACCAGTTCGCCAGTCCCACAAAACCCGGCATAACCGCACCGAACACCATGATCAGTGCGTGCATGGTGGTCATGGAATTGAAAAACTGGGGATCCACAAACTGAAGCCCCGGCTGGAACAGTTCAGCACGGATGATCATCGCCATAGCGCCGCCGACGAAAAACATGGCCAGCGCGAATATCAGATACAGCGTCCCGATATCTTTGTGATTAGTCGTGAAAACCCAACGGAGCAGTCCCCTCGGGTGTTCTTCGTGATGTGTGTCGTGTGTTGTTGCTGTACTCATTGTGTATCCTCCACGACCCTTAGCGGGCAGCTTTTACTTCTGAAGGTTGAATCAGGTCGCCGGTATCATTACCCCATGAGTTGCGCTCATAGGTAACGACAGCAGCAATATCGATATCATTCAACTGGCCGCCAAAGGCTGCCATCGCCGTATCGGGCTTACCGTTCATGACCATCTGCAGGTGAGCGTCCATCGGTCCGGTCGCCAGGGGGCTGCCTTTCAGGCCGGGGAACCCCGCTGCCTTTAGACCCTCGCCATTCGCCTGGTGACAAGCCGCACAATTTGTGTTGTAGGCTTTTTCACCACGCTCCATCAGCTCGGCCATGCTCCAGTCACGATCCGCACCGGCTGCATCGGCATCCATCGCGGCTTTCTGATCCGTCAGCCATTGCTGGTAGTCCGCCTCGTTTTTGGCGACCACAACAATCGGCATAAAGCCATGGTCTTTTCCACAGAGCTCGGCGCACTGCCCGCGGTAAGTGCCTTCCTTTTCGATATTGAACCACATTTCGTTGACAAAACCCGGAATAGCGTCCCTCTTCATGCCCAGATCAGGCACCCACCAGGCGTGGAGAACGTCATTTGCAGTAATCAAGAGTCTGACTTTTTTGTTGATGGGAACGACGACCGGGTTATCCACTTCCAGCAGATAGTTCTCTCCCTTGTCCTGCTGATTGAGAATCTGCTCTTTCGGCGTCGTCAGGGTACTGATAAAGCTCACCCCTTCACCCAGGTAGTCATAACCCCATTTCCACTGGTAACCCGTTACCTTGATACTGAGGTCGGAGTTACTGGTGTCCTCTATGGCAATCAGGGCTTTGGTCGCAGGTATCGCCATACCGATCAAAATCAGAAACGGCACAACAGTCCAGACAATTTCCACGCTGGTGCTCTCGTGGAACGTTGCCGGCTTGGCCCCTTTCGATTTGCGGTGCTTGATAATGGAAATGAACATGGCACCGAATACCACCACACCAATCGCCACACAGATCCACAGAATCAGCATATGCAGGTCGTAGGCTTCCTGACTGATCGATGTGACCCCTTGCCGCAGGTTCAACTTCCATTCTGCAGCGGCTCCTCCCGCATTAGCCAGCAGCGCTGTTCCCGCAAGCGCGGTCAGCCATCGTTTTACTTTTGATACCAACATACCAACATCTCTCCTTCCAACTCCCAAATGTGTAATTCTTTGATTAAATAACACCGTCCTATGGCATCGACCCCAGACCGGTCAAACTCGGCGGACGCACCGCCTGGCGCAACTCAAGCGCCAGTTGTTCCTTTTCTATCTCAGCCAGATAGCCACCGATTTCGACAGCCCGGCCGTGCGAGCAGATGATCAGCCGTGATGGATGGCCGTTGATCCGCGCCTGTTCCAGTGTGACCTGCGCCCAGGCGCGCTGAAACGTCTGCCGCCGGGTACACGTCGAATCGTGTTCGACAACTTCTACCCGGTCACCCTTAATCGATACCGTCTGCCAACGGCAGCCGCGACGTGCAACCACGTACAAAGCCGCGCCTAAAACCAGCATCTCGAGACCGGCAAATGGCAGAATCAACCAGGCCCCCTTTAGCGCAAAGGCGATGGCAATGCCGAAAGACACCACCACCATACCGAGATAAAAACGCACGACGCCCCGCCAGGGAAGCGAACAATTGGGCCGGATCACAAACCGGCTGGAGTCTTGTAAACTATCAACCTGCCGTGCGACCAAGACATTATCTCTTGTTACAACATGGGCTTTTGACAGAAATCTCAGCCCCCGGGGTGTAGCGCATGCTACAGCAACGTTCAAAAGCGGTACAAAAAAATTTAAAAAGTATGGCTATAAATTTTAATTATGACAGCCGATAATAATTTATTATATTGTAATATCCTTATTTACCGTTTTTTGCAGCTTGCGCAAACAGATACCGACAATTCGGTCGCCCAGTGAAGAAACAGAGCTACGCAACCGGCAATAGCTCCAGATCAATTCGCCCGGCCTGCTGTTCCCGCCAGACGGCATCATCCGAGTAAACCAGATCGGCCAGCAAGGGTACCGGCAAGCGTTGCGTCAGTGTCGCTATATTGCCATCCTGTTGCTCACAGCCCGGATCGATGCGATTGGCGACCCACCCCACAAGTGGCAAGCCTGAGCTGCGGATGGCCGCCACCGTGAGTAAGGCCTGATTCAGGCAACCCAGACGAACCGCCACCACCAGCACCACCGGCAAGCCGAGGGCCAGCGCCACATCTGCCATTGTCTGTTTTTCGTTGATCGGCACCAGCCAGCCGCCGATACCTTCCACCACCACACGGTCGGCCTCGGCTGTCAGTTGCCGGCAGGCATTGCTGATAACCGGAATCTCTATGTACACGCCATCGGCCTGCGCAGCCAGATGCGGAGCCACAGCAGCTTCAAAGGCGTAGGGGTTAACATATTGATACGGCAGGTTAAAAGACGCGCAAGCCTGCAACTGGCGAGCATCCTCATTCACCAGTCCCAACGAGGTCTGGCGACAGCCGCTCGCCACCGGTTTCATGCCCACCACCACGTGACCCAGCCGCTGCAACGCCCGCATCAGACCCAGACTTACGCAAGTCTTACCTACGCCGGTGTCAGTACCGGTCACAAAATATCCGTGGTTCTTCATCTTGTGATGCTTTCCAGTGAAATCCCGCATTCATTGCCAGTCGACCAGGCGTGCCCGTTAACGATTTCATAGCTGGCTGGCAGCACACCGTTACTGCGATAGTGCTCATACGCCCCGACAAGACGCTGCATGCGGGTTTTACCCGTCAGGCCACGGGGCCTTCCTGCGGTTACATTGTGCGCACCAATCTGCTTGAGTTCACGCATAAGTTTCCAGACATCCGGGTAAGTGACCGTGAGTCGCTCCACATCCATCACTGGATCGGCAAAGCGCATACGCACCAGGGCATCACCCACATCGTGCATATCCAGAAACGCGTTAACGTGACTATAACCGTCCACCTGCTGCCAGCTGCCACGCAACTCACCCAAGGTGTCGGGGCCAAAACTGGTGAACAGCAGTAAGCCCCCCGGCCGTAACACACGCTGCAACTCAGCGAACACCACCTCCAGCTCCACACACCATTGCAGCATGAGATTGGAAAATACCAGATCAAAGCTGCTGTCGGCAAACGGCAGGCTCTCGGCGTCACCACAGACACAACGCGGCCTGCGCAGCCAGCGGCCGCGTTTGCGCGCATGCTCCAGCATGGGCAATGCGATATCCAGGGCCACCACCTGGGCTTTTTTATAACGTGCGAAAAGATCGGGAATGCATTGCCCGGTACCCGATCCCAGATCAAGAATACGCTCCGGCTGAATTTTCACCAGATCCAGACGCTGCAAAAGACGTTGCCCGATTTCCTGCTGCAGAGCAGCGGCCTGGTCGTAGGCTGCAGCGGCCGATTCAAAACTGCGGCGCGCCATCATTTTATCCGGAATCTGATCAGCCGGCTGCATGATGCCTGCATCCTTTATCCCTTAACAACCAGCATGTTAGCTGTTCAGCGCACTGATCGGGGTGTGACAAGAACGGCGCATGACCGGCGCCGGAAATGGTCGATGACTGAATAGCGGGGAATTCATGGCGCACCTCGGCGGGTACCAGCGTATCCCGCTCGCCCAGCAACCAGAACAACGGCAGTTCGGATGCTGCCAGCACATGACGCATATCGGCTTGCTGCAGGAACCTGAGACCGGCGCTGAGTGCCTCGCTATCCGGCTGTGGTTTTTTCCTCAACTCAGAACGCAGGCAGCGCAAGGTTTCACCACTGTGCTCAGCACCTTTTACCTGCAGGGACAGGAAACGCACCAGGGTTCGCTCAACATCCGCTTGCAGTTGTTTTGCGAACTGATCAAACACCTGTGCATCCACCGCCGTTTTCCAGCCCGTGCCCGCCACAAACCTTGGCGAAGTCGCCAACAGCGTCACACCACGGATTGCTCCCCGATGAGTTCCTGCCGCCGCCAGCGACACCAGACCGCCTAACGACCAACCCAGCCACCAGGCCTGCTCCGGCACCACCTCCAACACGGCTGTTGCCCACTCATCCAGATTGCCTTGCACCTGGCAGGGACTGTCCCCGTGTCCCGGCAGGTCGACCCGGTGTATGCGAAAGCACTGGCCGAGCTGCCTTGCCCAGTTCGACCAGATGCCACTGTGCATTCCCCAGCCGTGCAGCAGAACCAGGTCAGGCCCATCGCCCTGGACATCAACGTGCAGCACAGGATGCTTTGCCATAACAGGACGCCAGGGCCTCCAGCAGGCGGTCAAGCTGCAGCCGCTGGTGTCGAGCAGAAAGCGTAATGCGCAGGCGGGCTGCGCCTTTTGCAACCGTCGGCGGCCTGATCGCAGTAACGAGAACGCCTTGCTCACGCAAGGCTTCGCTCAATTCCAGTGCCGCAGCGGCTGCTCCGACCAGCAAGGGCTGAATCGGTGTTGCAGACGGCATCAACGGCAGACCAAGTTCAGCCGCCCCGCTGCGAAAGTAACGAACCAGCTCATTCAGTTTTTCACGCAAGTCCTCACCTTCGCGAACCAGCTGCAATGCGGTTCGTGTTGCCCAGGCAAGCGCCGGTGGTGGTGCAGTGGTATATATGAAAGTACGCGCCTGCTGTATCAGCGTTTCAATGAGTTCATCAGAGCCGGCGACAAACGCCCCAAAGGTACCCAGGGCTTTACCCAGGGTTGCCATCAGTATGCTGTTGTCGGGCGCATCGGAAAGCTGATCCACACACCAGCCACAGCCGTGTTTGCCCAGCACACCAAACCCGTGCGCGTCATCGATCAGCAACCAGGCATCGACACTGGCCGCCAGACCGGCAAGATCGACAAGCGGCGCACAGTCACCATCCATACTGAATACGCCATCACTGGCGATCAGACGCTTACCAGCCCCTGTCTGCGCCATTTTCCTGTGCAGACTTTCCATATCCGCATGTGCGTAACGAATCAAGCTGGCACCGCTCAAAAGCGCCGCATCGATCAGAGAAGCATGGTTCAAACGGTCTTCAAATACACTGTCCCCCCGCCCCATCAACGCAGACACAACACCCAGGTTGGCCATGTAACCTGTGGAAAAAAGCAACGCCCTGGGCCGGCCGACGAACTCGGCCAGTTCTTCCTCCAGGGCCTGGTGGGCATAGCTGTGACCGGTAATCAGGTGCGCGGCACCACTGCCGACACCGAAACGTCCGGCACCCTGTTTGAAGGCCTCGATCAGCCTTGGGTGATTGGCCAGACCCAGGTAATCATTGCTGCAAAAGGACAGATATTCACGGCCGTCGATGCGAACAATAACATCCTGCGGACCGTCCAGTGTCTGGCGGGTACGATAAAGCTGTTGCTGTTTACGCTCGGATAGCGCCGCGGCGAGATTCTGCATGAAGATTCAGGCAGGCCGCAGTCCCAGGCGCTCGAACAACCGCCGGTCCTGATCAGCTTCCGGGTTGGGGGTGGTGAGTAATTTCTCGCCATAGAATATCGAGTTGGCGCCGGCGAGGAAACACAGCGCCTGCAGCTCATCATTCATCTGTTCACGACCCGCCGACAAACGCACGTGGGATTGCGGCATCAGTATGCGTGCCACGGCAATGCTACGCACAAATTCAAACGCATCCAGATCGGCCTGATCGGCGAGCGGCGTACCTTCTACCCGCACCAGCAGGTTGATCGGCACGCTCTCCGGGTGCGGCTTCTGTCCGGCAAGCTGCTGCATCAGCGAAACCCGATCGGCGCGCGTTTCCCCCATGCCGACAATGCCGCCGCAGCAGACGTTAATACCGGCATCACGCACGCGTTTAATGGTGTCGAGGCGATCCTGGTAGCTGCGGGTACTGATAATCTCGCCATAAAACTCCGGTGAGGTATCCAGGTTGTGGTTGTAATAATCCAGCCCCGCGTCTCTAAGTCGCCGGCTCTGTTGCTCATCCAGCATACCAAGCGTCATGCAGGTCTCCAGCCCTTCTGCCCGCACCCGTTCCACCATCTCCAGCACACGCTCGAAGTTACGCCCGCGTGGATTACGCCAGGCGGCACCCATACAGAAACGGCTGGCACCCGCCTGCCTGGCCGTTCTGGCGGCATCGGCCACAGCCTCTATATCCATGAGGCTTTCCGGCTCCAGGGCGGACTCGTGATGGACACTCTGCGGACAGTAAGCGCAGTCCTCCGGGCAACCACCGGTTTTGATACTCAACAGTGTGCTGACCTGGACCTCGTTGGGGTCAAAATAGTCGCGATGTACCTGCTGGGCGCGATACATGAGATCGTTGAACGGCAGTTCAAACAGGGCCTCGATTTCAACTTCCTGCCAGTCGAAGCGCAGCGGGCTGTTCTGTGACCGCGGGTGACTATCAATGACTGTCTGACTCATGATTTTGTACCAGTAGCTCCAGTTGGTTGCAATGATGGCGACAATGGCGTGTCAAATCCGGAATCAGAAAACCCAGTCCCAACAGGGCCGGCGTTACCAGGATGATCAGGCCGGAAAAACTGGATTCGGATATAAACTTCAACCAGATACGTTACAATTGCTTACCGAAATATGCGATTAGTATAACCCTCTGTCAACCAAGGATGGTTAGCAATGGTTTACAAATGGATAAAAAAGCTTCAGCCGGTACTTTTTCCTTCGACCTGCAGACTGTGTCGGGCAGCGGGTCTGCCTGGCCTGGAACTGTGTCCGACGTGTCGGGCAGAGCTGCCCTGGATCGCCCACAGCTGCACACGTTGCGCCATACCGCTGCCCCGGGATATTGGCATTACCATTTGTTTTAATTGCATAAATACACAACCTTCACTTGACAGCTGCACGGCCCTGTTTGAGTACCGGCCTCCCATTGACCGCTGGATTCAGGATGTGAAGTTTGCCCAGGATCTTGCCACTGCGCATTTGCTCGGTGAATTACTCGCCGGGAAAACAGCGGTAGACAGTCAGGAAAGGCCTGCTATCGTATTGCCCGTGCCGCTGCATCGAAAACGCCTGTCCGAACGCGGCTACAACCAGGCACTGGAGATCGCCCGTTCGCTGTCCGAAAAGGGTTATCAACTGGACCCGACCTGCTGCCGGCGCCACAAGGCGACATCCGCCCAGTCCGATCTGCCTGCCGGCGCACGCAAGGGGAATGTGCGAAACGCTTTTTCGGTATCCGGGCCCCTGCAGGGACGTCGCGTGCTGTTGATCGACGACGTTATGACCACCGGGGCAACACTCAACGAACTGGCCCGCACCTTGAAAAAGGCGGGCGCTGAACGGGTGGAAGCGCGTGTTATTGCACGAACCGGACATAAGAAACGCTGACTAACTGTAATTTCTAACAGCCTTAACGACGAAGGACACGAAGGAGAAATACGTCAAGTAATGACCGAAAAAGATCTGTAGGCACAGGCTGTCACCTGAGAACACGGTGTAAAAACGGAGAGATCCCTTATTACTGAAATCCTTCGTGACCTTTGTGGTGAGAAATCCGGGCTGAAAACAAGGACAGATTTAAAATCTGTCCCCTGTATTCAGATCATGTGAGCGGCCCGAACGCCGTCAGGCTATCGAGCAGCGCCGGACTCGGACTGCCGCCGAAGCCCGGGTGTTTTCGAGAAACAGGGCTCACGGCGACGCAGTACAGATTTTCGCCGTGGTCAGCGGCTGGGTCAGCGGGATCACTTGATTGAACTGCTCAAGCCGAAGGTCAAACCCGACTGGATGAGCCAGGCAGAGTACGATCAGGCACCGGGGACTCTGATATGAATTGCCTGGCGGCAGAACGAGACCAGCAGCTACGACGACAGTCAAATTGCGACGCTGTTCATCCTGATTGCGCAACAGCGGGTTGGAAAGCGACCGGGACGTATTGAACCACGCGCCATGAAACGAAGACCGAAACCCTTTCCTCTACTCACTAAACCCAGGCCCATTGCCCGAGAAGATGTGCGAAAATATGGTCACCCCAAGAAGCTTAAGTAAGTGCCATTCGGGTCTGTCCGCTATTTCCACATGCCGTTTGCGTCGTGTCCCGATAATGCATCCATTAACTCAACTAAGGTTTCGTTCGTCAAGTGGGCTGCGCACACCACGCCCGCCGCGATTAAGTACATGTGTATAGATCATCGTGGTTGACACATCGGCGTGACCTAACAGCTCCTGTACTGTTCTTATATCGTAACCTGCTTGCAGTAGATGCGTGGCAAATGAATGCCGCAGCGCATGGCAGTTGACCTTCTTGG
>JAUXDG010000011.1 GCA_030618475.1 Gammaproteobacteria bacterium
GGAGGACTATACCGCAGAAGTAAAACCTTTAGGTGGCAGGCTGCTGGCATTTCATCGTACCGACAGGCTCCTGGCATGTTTTTAGAACCCCGCCCCCAGACTGAACTGGAACTCCTGGACATCATCACCTGACTTGTCATTGAGCGGTTTGGCAAAACTGACTGCCAGCGGCCCCACCGGAGACAACCAGGTCGCCCCGATACCTACCGACATACGCAGGTCATTGGTCTCGAAGTCCTCCACACCAGGGAACACAGTACCGATATCAAAAAAAGTACTCAACCTTACGCTCTTACTGTCTGTCAGGAATGGTGGCGGAAACATGATTTCCGCATTGCCGACCGTTCTGAAGCTGCCACCGAGAGGATCGTTATCGGAATCCCGCGGCCCTAATGAATTATCTTCAAAACCACGCACCGAGCGCACACCACCGGCAAAATAGTTTTCGAAAAACGGCAGGTTGTCAAAATCGCCATAGCCATCGCCGTAGCCGATATCCGCTTTGCCATGAAAAACAAACAGTTTGGTCAGGGGAATATATTGTTGTATACGCAGATCCACTTTGTAAAATTCAAGCTGGGAACCCGGGATCTTGGTATCTAAACTGATTCGTCGTACACCACCCGAGCTGGGAAAGATGCGCCGGTTACGGGTATCGTGAGACAAACTCGTCGCCAGACCCAGGCTTTTGAAACTGTCACCGTGGTCATCGATAAATTGCGTGATTTCAAAGGATGAGAATTCAGCAGTCTTGAGTTCCAGGCTGTCGGCCTCGATGGTGAAACGGAATGAATTGTACTCACTGATCGGAAAGCCGTAGGTGACATTGAGGCCAAAGGTATCGGTGGAATAATCGGCGATGTTGGCTTCATCAGCGTCCGTGTCACGATAAAAAGCGCCGAACCCGCGGCTGACGCCATCGACAGTGTAGAAGGGATTGGTATAAGAAACGCTGAAGATCCGGGTGACATCACTGTTGTTGGCAGACACGCTGACCCTGCGCCCGGAACCCAGGAAATTATCCTGGGTAATACTGCCATTGAGAATAATGCCGGAAGTCTGGGAAAAGCCGATGCCGAGGGAAATGCTGCCCGAGGCCTGCTCTGTCACCGAGTAATCGACGTCCACTTGATCGGTCGAGCCCGGCACCGCCGGCGTCTCGACATTGACACCTTCAAAATAGCCAAGGCGCTGAAGACGGGTGCGCGAGCGCTCAACCTTCTCGGCGGAGAACCATCCACCCTCCATTTGCCGCATTTCCTGGCGCAACACCTCATCGCGCGTTTTGGTATTACCGGCAAAATTGATACGGCGTACGTAAACGCGTTTACCCGGATCGACAAATAATGTCAGATCGACTTCGCGTGTTTCTTCATTGACATCGGGAACCGTATTGACGTTGGCGAAGGCATAGCCTGCGTTGCCCAGGCTGTCCGATATACGCGTGACAGTATCTGTGACCCGTTTACGTGAAAACACATCACCCGCATTAATCCGGAAATCCGGGTACAGTTCCTCTGCCGGCACCGGCAACTCGCCCGAAAGTTTGACCTCTCGGACCCGGTATTGCTCACCTTCGGTAATATTGATCGTGATGTAAATGTCCTTTTTATCCGGGGTAATGGAAACCTGCGTAGAATCGGTATTAAACTTGATGTAGCCGCGATCCTGATAATAGGAACGCAAGGTTTCAAGATCCGCGGCCAGTTCCTGCTTGGAGTACTGGTCATCCTTGGTATAAAAAGACAACCAGTTCGGTGTACGTTGCGATAACCGTTTCAACAGTGTTTTATCATCGAAGACACGGTTACCGACAATACTGATCTGCTTGATCTTGGCGACCGCGCCTTCAGAGACATCGATCAGGATACCGACCTTGTTGCGTTCCAACGGTGTAACCGTTGTTTCGATCTTGACGCCATACTTACCACGGCTGTAGTACTGGCGCTCCAGCTCCAGCTCGACTTTTTCCAGCAGTGAACGATCAAACACGTTACCTTCGGCCAGACCGATATCCTTTAATGACTCAAGCAAGGGTTCTGTCTCTATATCGTCATTACCCTGCACCTTGATACTGGCAATTGCCGGGCGCTCCTGCACGATGACGACCAGCACGTTCCCATCCCGTTCCAGTCTGACATCCCTGAAATACCCCGACTTGTACAGTGAGCGAATAGTGAGCTCGGAATCGTGTTGCGTGAAATTGTCGCCTACCTGCACCGGTAGAAAGTTGAATACCGTGCCGGGTGAGATGCGTTGCAATCCTTCGACGCGAATATCACTGACCTCGAAGGCCTCGAACCCGTAGACTGGAAAAGATAACACAAGAATTATTATTTGCAGAATGCGATGCATCAACAATCCCGAAAACTCAGGCTCCGAACAGACGCGACAAATCGTTATAAAAGGCAATCGTCATCAAAGCCAGCAACAACAGTATCCCTAATTGCTGACCGAATTGTTGTGCCGAATCAGACAGTGGCTTGCCCTGTACCCACTCAATAGCGTTATACAGCAGATGCCCGCCATCCAGAACAGGGACAGGCAACAGATTCAGCACCCCCAGACTGATGCTGACAATAGCCAGGAATTTCAGAAAACTGGCCAGCCCGATTCGAGCAGAATAGCCGGCATACTGCGCAATACTGATAGGTCCGCTGATATTTTCAACAGAAGCCCTGCCCGACAGCATCCCCCACAGGGTACGCACCGTGAGTGCGCTCATTTCCCAGGTTTTCTGCACTGATTTAGCTGCCGACTCGACGATCCCGTACCGCACTTCGGTACGCATATTATCCTGCACGCCTTCAGGTTGACGGACATAGGCGCCTATTTGTCCGATTGTCTCGCCATTTTCATCCACGGCCTTCGGAACCAGGGTCATCTCCAGTTCATCTGTGCCCCGCAACACCCTGATCTGTGATGACTGTTCGGGGTGCGCACGGACATAATCCACCCATTCGGACCAGGTTTCGATGGTTTGTGAACCGACTGACACGATGCGGTCGCCCGGCTGCAAACCCGCTTGCTCCGCCGGTGCATTCGCGACCAGACGATCGATAACCGGCGGTAGCCTTGGGCGCCATACGGAAAGCCCCAGATTGCCAAGTAAACCGCCTTTGTCGAGGGCATTCGGCACGCCGGAGAAGTCGATAATCAGTAGCCGCTGAGTGTCATCCGGGCTGTGCACGGAGATCTCGATCCGTTCGCCTGACAAGGCTGCGTCCAGCAGTTCCAGTGTTGCTGCATCCCAGGTCGGTGTCGCCTTGCCGGCAACACTCAAGAATTCGTCTTTTTCCTGGAATCCGGCCTGTTCCGCAACCGACTGTGGTGCGATTTCACCGACAATCGGACGCAGGCCCGGTACGCCACTGACAAACATCAACCAGTAGGCTGCAATCGCGAACAGAAAATTAAACAGCGGGCCGGCAAGAATCACTGCAGAGCGCACCCATAGCGCTTGCCGGTTAAACGATCTGGACACTTCGGCGGGCGCGACCGGAGCCTCACGTTCATCCAGCATCTTCACATAGCCGCCCAGTGGCAACACTGCGATGACGAACTCGGTCCGATCAGCTCCAAAACGGCGCCTCCAGATCGGCTTTCCAAAACCAATGGAAAACCTCAGCACCTTGATGCCGAGTTTCCTGGCAACCCAGAAATGACCAAACTCATGCACTGCCACCAACAGGCTGATGGCAACAATGAAGGCCAGCAGTGACCCCCCGAAACCACTCATACATTCGCCCGCTTGCGCTGCCTTGCAGCGATCATCTCATTGGCGCAGGCGCGCGCCAGGGCATCTTCCTCCAGAATGACGTCAAATGAGTCCGCGTCCCGTAGCGTAACTTCAGCCAGGGTGGACTCAATGACGCCGGGTATCGAGGTAAAGTTAATCCGGCCCTCCAGAAAAGCATGCACAGCCACTTCGTTAGCCGCATTCAGGACAGCAGACGCCGTTCCTCCGGCCCGCCAGGCCTCCTGGGCCAGGCGTAAACAGGGAAAACGCTGCAGGTCCGGTGGTTCAAAATCGAGCCTGGCCGTCTTGAGCATATCCAGGACATCGACTCCCGCATCAATTCGTTCCGGCCAGGCCAGACTGTGTGCAATTGGAGTACGCATATCGGGATTACCCAGCTGGGCCAGTACCGAGCCGTCCCGATACTGCACCATTGAGTGAATGACACTCTGCGGATGAATCAGCACCTGCAGCATCGATTCGGGAACAGAAAACAGCCAGCAGGCTTCGATCAGCTCCAGTCCTTTGTTCATCATGGTGGCGGAATCCACGGAAATCTTACGACCCATATCCCAGTTCGGGTGGCGACAGGCCTGCTCCGGGGTGATGTCAGACAATTGATCGAGTGCAGTGGTTCGAAACGGCCCGCCGGAAGCGGTCAATAATATTTTTACGACACCTTCCGGTTGACCTGAGCCGGCTAAAAAACCCTGCGGCATGCATTGAAAAATGGCGTTGTGTTCACTGTCCACAGGTAACAGCTCGGCACCACCGGCCTGAACCTGTTGCATGAACAGTGAGCCCGACATGACCAGTGCTTCCTTGTTGGCCAACAGTACCCGTTTGCCCGATTTGGCAGCTTCCACGGTGGGCAACAATCCAGCGGCGCCGACAATGCCCGCCATGACACAGTCAACATTTTCAAGTCCGGCAACTTTCACCAGCGCCTCCAAACCGCTCATGACCTCGATATCGGGCGCCTGTTCATGCAGGCGACCTTGTAGCTGTTCGGCCGCATCCTCATCAGCCATCACGGCGAACTCGGGCCGATGCTCGAGACACTGCGCGACAAGGCGGTCAACGTCCTGATTCGCTGTCAGTGCAACTACCCGGTAGCGATCGCTATTGCGCCTGATAACATCCAGCGTACTGACGCCAATGGAGCCGGTAGCACCAAGAACGGTAATTCCCGGACGCTCCTTCATAACGCCACCCATCTCAAGCCGAGCAGGAAAACAGGCGCTGCGGCAAGCAGACTGTCGATCCGATCCAGAATACCGCCGTGGCCGGGTATCAGGGTACCCGAGTCCTTAACCCCCTGCTGGCGCTTCAACAGGCTTTCCAGCAAGTCACCGGCGATGGAAAACAACACGGTCACCAGACAAACCAGTATAAATCCGGCCATCGCCGAGCCCTGTAAATCAATAAACCGCGCATAGCCAAACGCGAACAACGAGCAGGCTGCCAGGGCGCCCAACACGCCTTCCCAGGTTTTGCCGGGACTGACCCTGGGCGCCAGCTTGTTGCGACCGAACTGCCTGCCGGCAAAGAAAGCGCCGCTGTCGGCGACCCACACCAGCACCAGAACGTACAACACCCAGTGCGGTCCCTGATCCGGCCGGCTGTGCAACACCACCAGCGCCAGCCAGGTACTGATCATGAGGCCAAGACCCAACAGTGCCTTGGCCAGCGCGTGTACAAGCGTCGCTTCACCACCGAGTGCAGGCCGTGTAATCCAGTACAACACGAACAGCCACCAGAGCAAAGCTGACCACAACACGACATCAACCAGAATTTCCGATTGTGCAAAATTCCAGGCTACAGCAATGCAAAACAGGGTTAACAACAGATAGGCGATACGCGCCGCCCTATGCTGTAACGGGATGAGTGCGCCCCACTCCCAGGCAGCAAGCAACATGGCCAGCGCGGCGATCAGTGCAAAGCCGGACAAATTCAATTTCAATACCACCAGCACCACCAGCGGCACTCCGACCAGCGCGCTGATGAAGCGTTGCTTAAGCACGTTTGGACTGTTCAATCTGATCGCCCGTCTGCCCAAAACGCCGTTGGCGGCTGGCAAAGGACTGTAACGCCTCTGAAAAAGCCGCGTCGGTAAAGTCCGGCCATAACAGATCGGTGAAATACAACTCGGTATAGGCCAGCTGCCATAATAAAAAGTTGCTGATTCGCTGTTCACCTCCGGTTCGAATAAAAAGATCCGGTTCCGGCAGGTCAGCGATGCAGAGTTCCCCGCCCAATGCTTCGCTGTCGATATCGTCCACCTCGAGTTCACCAGCCATGGCTCTGGCTGCCAGACGCCTGGCTGCTTCAGCCAGATCCCAGCGGCCGCCATAGTTTACAGCGATTACCAGTGTCAACCGATGGTTATGGGCAGTTTGCTGCTCCGCGATATCCATCAGCGAACGCAACTTGGGATCGAAGGCTGTGAGATTACCGATAAACCGGATATGCACACCGTTTCTATCGAGGCGATTAACCTCTTTTTTAAGCGTGTGAACGAACAAGTCCATGAGCAGACCAACTTCAGTCTTGGGTCTGCGCCAGTTTTCGCTGGAAAAAGCAAACAGCGTCAGCGCTTCGATACCGCGCTTCTGACAGGCGGAAACGATGCGGCGAACTGCTTTTACGCCTTCACGATGCCCCATATAACGCGGGAGATTCTTTTTCTTAGCCCAACGACCATTACCATCCATAATGATAGCAACATGGCGAGGCAACGCCAGCTGTGTAGGCTGCACTTCCGCCTGGACGTTTTCCTGTGCCATAGTAGGAGACTATATTTCCATCAACTCCGCTTCTTTGACGGCGAGCAGTTTATCCACTTCTTCGACAAAGAGATTGGTCAGTTTCTGGATGTCATCCTGAGCGCGCCGGTCATCGTCCTCGGAAATTTCTTTCTCTTTCAAGAGTTCCTTGAAGTCACTATTGGCGTCGCGGCGGATATTCCGGATCGCTACCCGGGCGCCCTCTGCTTCCGAGCGCACCACACGCACCATGTCCTTACGGCGCTCCTCCGTCAACGCAGGCATCGGGATACGGATTACGGTTCCCGCACTGCTTGGATTCAAACCCAGGTCCGAGGTCATGATGGCCTTTTCGATAAGCTTTACCATGGGTTGCTCCCACGGTGTAAGCATCAGTGTCCGGGAGTCCTCGACAGAGATATTCGCAACCTGAGATAAGGGCACTGCGGAGCCATAATAGTCGACTCTGATGTGGTCCAGCAGGCTGGTATGGGCTCGTCCCGTGCGAATTTTTCCCAATTCCTTCTTCAGCGCTTCGATACTTTTACCCATACGGAGTTTGGCATCGTCTTTTATTTCCTCAATCATCTCATTCACTCCACCAGGGTACCCACGTCTTCGCCCGCAGCTACCCGGCCCAGATTGCCTGGTGTATGTAAATCAAATACCCGGATCGGCACACCCTGATCACGGCATAACACCAATGCCGTGGCATCCATGACCGCGAGTTTCTTGACTATCGCCTCTTCAAAAGTCAATCGGTCATAACGCCTGGCGTTCGGGTTGCTGACAGGGTCGTCCGTATAGATACCATCCACCTTGGTCGCCTTCAGCATGATTTCCGCACCCATCTCGATAGCGCGCAGGCTGGCGGCGGAATCCGTGGTGAAAAACGGGTTCCCGGTACCGGCTGCAAAAATAACCACACGGCCTTTCTCCAGGTGCCGTACTGCACGGCGACGAATATAGTCCTCGCACACCTGGTTGACTTTCAAAGCGGACATGACACGACACTGGCTGCCCACTTTCTCCAGGGCATCCTGCATGGCCAGCGAGTTTATCACTGTCGCCAGCATGCCCATGTGGTCGCCGGTGACCCGATCCATGCCACCCTGGGCAAGCCCGGCACCGCGGAATATGTTGCCGCCGCCGATCACCAGACCAATTTCCAGACCCGCTGAACTCAGCTCATGAATTTCCTCTGCGATACGCCGGATTACCGCCGGTTCGATGCCGTAATCAGTGCCGCCCATGAGGGCTTCACCGCTCAATTTCAGCAGAATCCGGCGGTAGGCAAGTTGGCTCTTTTGCATAGTCCTTTCTTTATACTGTTACGAAATGGGGCCGCAGCGCGACCCCATAAATCATACCGGGAAGCGGACCTCACGTCCCGCCCCCCAACCCGGAATCAGCTGCCCTGAACCTGTGCCATGACCTCTTCGGCGAAGTTTTCGGTCTTTTTCTCGATGCCTTCTCCCAACTCGAGACGTTCAAAAGCCTGCACCCGGGCACCGGCGGCCTGTAGCAGTTTACCGACCGTCTGGTCGGGATCTTTCACAAACGGTTGGCCCAACAGGGTGATTTCACCGAGAAATTTGCGGATACGGCCACTGACCATCTTTTCGATAATATCAGCCGGCTTGCCACTGGCTTCTGCCTGGGCGGAGAATATTTCCTTCTCCTTGTCGAGCAGTTCCCGGGGTACCCCCGACTCGTCAACACACACCGGGTTGCTGGCAGCGATGTGCATGGCGATGCCTCTGGCCAGATCGGTGTCACCACCTTCCACGCCAACCAGAACGCCGATGCGGTTTCCGTGCAGGTAGCTGGACAGTGCCCCGGCAGCGGCTTCAAGACGAACGAAGCGGCGCACCTTGATGTTTTCGCCAATGCTCGAAATCAGGCTGCGACGCGCTTCTTCCACAGTTTCGCCACCATCTTCCAACGGCTTTGCCAATAAAGCGTCAATGTCCGCCGGCACATCATTCAGCACGCGCTGAACAACGGCGCGAGCAAAATTCTGGAACGCTTCTTTCCTGGCGACAAAATCGGTCTCGGAATTGACTTCTGCCATCGCCGCAGATTTACCATCGCCACTGACTTCGACGACGATAATACCTTCGGCCGCGACACGACCTGCCTTCTTGTCTGCCTTGGCCAGGCCGGATTTACGCAAGTCCTCGGCGGCCGCTTCCATATCGCCATCGGCTTTCACCAGGGCTTTCTTACATTCCATCATGCCGCAGCCGGTACGCTGACGCAGTTCTTTAACCTGCGCTGCTGTAATTGCCATGACTCTTACCTCTTAAAAAGACTGAATAATGTTGAAAGCGAATTGTTCCGCTCACAGAGCCTCGCTGTCACCTCTGACTTCGACGAATTCATCTTCGCTGGTACCACCGACCTGCGCCATTGCACTACGGCCGTCATCCACGGCATCTGCAGCACCCTGCACATAGATCTGAATCGCGCGGATCGAGTCGTCATTGCCCGGAATGACATAATCGATGTCATCCGGTGAATTGTTCGAATCAACAATACCTACAACCGGGATACCGAGTTTCTTCGCTTCCGCAACGGCGATTTTTTCGTGGCCGACATCGACAATAAACATAGCGTCGGGCAGACGATTCATGTCCTTGATACCACCCAGGCTGCGATCCAGTTTGTCCTTTTCGCGGGTCAGCATCAGCGCCTCTTTTTTGCTGATCTTTTCGAACGTACCGTCCTCATCCATCGCCTCCAGGTCTTTCAGGCGTTTGATGGACTGGCGAACAGTTTTGAAATTGGTCAGCATGCCACCCAGCCAGCGATGGTTGACGTAAGGCATCTTACAACGTGCGGCCTCGGTACGCAGGGTATCGCGTGCAGAACGCTTGGTACCGACAAACAGCACCGTGCCCTTGTTGCCCACCAACTTGCCGATAAAGTTCATGGCATCGTTGTACAGTGGCAGGGTTTTTTCAAGATTGATTATATGGATTTTACTGCGTTCACCGAAAATATAGGGGGCCATTCTCGGATTCCAGAAACGGGCCTGGTGCCCGAAATGTACACCAGCTTCGAGCATCTGGCGCATACTTACGCTCGACATAATATAGAACCTCTTTGGGGTTAAGCCTCCATACGCCCCATGCAGAAACCCGATAACTCAGGCACCCGACCGCATGTGTCGGCGTATGTGTGGATTTAATTTCAGGTTCTGTGACAAACAGTCACAAAACCCATGTACAACAGACTGTTAACAAGCCGCGCTTTATACCATACACTGAGCGTAACAGCAATCATTTCGGCGACCTCGGAGTACTGAATTCTAACCGAAAATCAATTTTCACGAGTCAGGCGGGGACAGCAAGCTATGACGGTATCAATAAAAACAGCCGAAGAAATCGAAAAAATGCGTGTCGCCGGCCGACTGGCCGCCGAGGTGCTGGAAATGATCGAGCCGCACGTCCAGATGGGCATCAGCACCGCTGAACTGGATCGCCTGTGTCACGATTTTATAGTCGACACACAGCATGCGATTCCGGCGCCGCTGGACTATCGCGGTTTTCCCAAGTCAATCTGTACCTCATTGAATCATCAGGTTTGTCATGGCATCCCGGGGGATCGCGGGCTGAAAAACGGTGATATGTTGAATATCGATATCACCGTCATCAAGGATGGCTTCCATGGCGATACCAGCAAAATTTTCTTCGTGGGTGAACCTTCGGTCATTGCCAGACGATTGGCGGGCATTACCTACGAATGTATGAGGCTGGGTATCCGGGCGGTGAAACCGGGTGCAAAGCTGGGCGATATCGGCCACATCATCCAACGCCACGCCGAAGCCCATAACTACTCGGTGGTGCGGGAATATTGTGGTCACGGCATTGGCCGTGAGTTCCACGAAGACCCACAGGTGCTGCATTACGGCCGACCAGGCACCGGTCTGACCCTGCAAACAGGTATGACTTTTACCATCGAACCCATGATCAATGCCGGCAAACGTTACACCAAAGTGCTCAGGGACGGCTGGACCGTGGTGACCAAGGACCACAGCCTTTCCGCTCAGTGGGAACACACCTTACTGGTCACCGAGGATGGCTATGAAGTACTTACCTTGCGCGGCGATGAAGGAATCTGATGGCTACTGACGGTAATCAGCGGTTATCGACTGCCGCCGACACAGACAGCAGCGAAAAGTTCGAACAATGGTTTCAGCTGGCTGAACTGGACCGGTCTTTCCAGGGCGGCACGCCCCCCCTGCCAATATGCCGGGAATTCCTCAAGACCGCCCACCAGGAGCTGGCCAGACAATTCCACTGCGGTACTGACATCGAAGAGTTGATACACGCGCGCGGCTGGCTGATAGACCAGGTTCTGAACCGCTGTTGGGACAGGATTCTGGCTGGCTTTAACGGCGCGCTGGTTGCAGTAGGCGGCTACGGCCGGAATGAACTGCTACCGGGTTCGGACATCGATATCATGTTGCTGCTTGCCGAAGCGGAAGATCAAAGTACCAAAGAGAAAATCGAAGCGTTCCTGATGCTGCTTTGGGATATCGGGCTGGAGGTCGGTCACAGCGTACGAACTGCGGATGATTGCTATGAACAAGCGCAAGCGGACATCACGGTCGCTACCAATCTGATGGAAGCCAGGCTGATAATAGGCTCGGACGATCTGTTCCAGTCCATGCGCAAACGTGTCGGCCCGGACCAGGTCTGGCCGAGCCGTGATTTCTTTACCGCTAAATTAAGGGAACAGCAGAACCGATATCATCGTTTCAACGATGCAGTCTACAATCTCGAGCCCAATATCAAGGAAGGCCCGGGCGGTCTGCGCGATGCCCAGATGATCGGCTGGGTCGTAAAGCGGCATTTCGGCTCCAACAGCCTGGAAGACCTGGTCGCCAGCGGCTTCATCACCGACGACGAATACCAGGCCTTGATGGATGGACAGCGCTTTCTCTGGAAGGTGCGCTTCGGCCTGCATCAGATTACCCAGCGGCGTGAAGATCGCCTGCTGTTTGATCACCAGCGGACACTCGCACAACAGTTTGGCTACAAGGACAAGGAACACAAACTGGCCGTCGAATGGTTCATGAAGGACTACTACCGTGCCATTCAGGAACTGAGCCGTCTCAACGAGTTGCTGTTGCAGCTTTTCAAGGAAGTCATACTCTATAGTGATGTCCCCGGGGAAGCTGTCGCCATCAACCGTCGTTTTCAGGCCCGCAAGGGGTTTCTTGAAGTCACCAGTGATAACGTTTTCAAGCGTTATCCTTTCGCTCTCCTCGAGCTGTTCCTGTTGATGGAGCAACATCCCGCACTCAAGGGGGTTTCGGCCTCCACCATTCGACTGGTGCGTGACCATCGGTATTTAATCGATGACGCATTCCGCAAAGACATTCGCTCACGCAGCCTGTTCATGGAAATATTTCGTCAGCCACGGGGCCTGACCCATGAGCTCAGACGCATGAACCGCTACGGCATTCTGGCTGCCTATTACCCGGCGTTCGCAAACATTGTCGGACAGATGCAGCATGATCTGTTTCACGCCTATACCGTCGATGAACACACCCTGTTTGTGATACGAAATCTGCGTCGTTTCACGATCAGGAAACATGCCCACGAGTTCCCGCTATGCAGCCGCATCTCGGAGACCATTCCCAAGCCCGAGCTGCTTTACCTGGCAGGTTTTTTCCATGACATTGCCAAGGGGCTCGGTGGCAACCATTCGGAGCTGGGCGCTGTAGAAGCGCAAAACTTTCTGCAACGGCACGACCTGAGCCCGTATGACCAGCGACTGGTGGCCTGGCTGGTCGAGCAACACTTGCTGATGTCTCATATCGCGCAACGCCGGGATATATCAGATCCCGATGTCATCAATGAATTTGCACAACAGCTTGGTGACCGGACGCGTCTGAATTATCTGTATCTGCTGACCGTTGCCGACATTCGCGGCACCAGCCCGACACTCTGGAACAACTGGAAGGACGCTCTGTTCAGGGATCTGTATGTCGCGACAGAACGAGCGTTACGCCGCGGCCTGGAAAACCCCCTGCACCGCGATGAGCTGATTCTCGACATCAAGACTGCTGCAATGGTGAAACTGGCGGGTAAAGGTGTTGAAACCGCGCAGTTACAGGCTTTATGGGACGAATTCCCGGAAGAATACTTTCTTCGCCATAATGTAGACGAAGTTATCTGGCACGCGGAAATTATTTTGAAACAGGGCCACAGCGAAGGTGCTCGTGTCGACCTGTGTCCACACTCCCCGCGCGGTGGCAGTGCGCTGTTCATCTACACCCCGCTCATACACCGGCTGTTCAGCCGCATCACAGCACTGCTCGATCAGTTAGGCCTGACGATAACCGATGCGCGCATTATCACCACAAAGCGTAATTACGCCATCGACACCTACCTGCTGCTCAACGCAGCCGGCGAACCCATTGTGGACCATTATCAGCTGGAAGAGATTTCAACCCTCATGGAAAGGGAGTTACGCTCAGAGGATACATCATCGATTCCGGTATCGCGTCCCGCCGAGCGTCGGGTGCGTCAGTTCAAGGTCCCGACACGGGTCTGTTTTTACACCGATGACAAGAGCCAGCGCACGATAGTCGAACTGTTTACCACTGACTATCCAGGCTTGTTATCAAACGTTGGCCGGGTGTTCGATGACTTGGGCATTATTTTACAGAATGCCAAGATTGCAACCTTCGGTTCCCAGGCAGAAGATGCTTTCTATGTGACCGGCAACGACGACAGGCCGTTGACCGGGGAACAACAGGGTGAACTACGGCAGGCGCTTATTCACACCCTGGACGCATCTGCCTGACCCCCGTTTCCCACCACGAAGAACACACAGGAGGCGGTCAGGAACCGACTTCTACAAACTCGATACCATTGCCATCGGGATCCCGGCAAAAAATCGCCTTTCGTCCCGAGCGGCTGCGGGTATAGGGGATGCCGGCGGTTTCCAGCCGCTGTTCCAGCTCATCGAGACCACGCACCTGCAAAGCCGTATGCCGGTCACGTCCGGCATGAGCCGGACGCCCTTCAACAGCATCCGGGTTTTTCACTTCGAGCAGATGAATCTGCTGGTCACCCACCCGCAACCAGGCGCCGGGAAAGCCCAGATCGGGTCGCGAAGGATCGAGCTGCATGCCAAGTATGTCGACGTAAAATCCGAGTGCCCGCTGGCTGTCCGCGACCACCACACTGGCGTGATGGATGTGCAGAAATTCTGTCATTTGTGCTCCCCGATGTGTGCGTGTGCGGCAAGATAAGCCGCCGTCAAAATCAAGGCGCCGCCCAGCCATTCCTGCAACAATACCCGTTCATCGGTCAGTATCAGTGATGACACGGCGCCGACCACCAGTTCGAACAGCAGGATCACTGCTGACCGGTGCACCGGCATGTGACTGACACCATAAATCACAGTCACTGTCATGACGACAAAACCCAACCAGCCCAGCAGGGCCGCAGCGAACCATGTTGACACCTGCACAAGCGGAAACGGCT
This sequence comes from Gammaproteobacteria bacterium, assembly GCA_030618475.1. Classification (GTDB taxonomy): domain Bacteria; phylum Pseudomonadota; class Gammaproteobacteria; order DSM-19610; family DSM-19610; genus Thiogranum. The sequence continues at coordinate 14,013 of JAUXDG010000011.1, forward strand.
CCTGAACGATCAAAATCCAGATTCCCGCCACCAACACCACCCCCAGCCAACTGGCAGCAGATTTGGTTTGCATCGAGACACGTTGGCTTTTTCGTATCATGACATTAGCGAAGGAAAAGGCGAAACCTGAGGATACCGCCAGCCAGTCAGCACGGTCACGTGGCCAGGGCATATCCAGATCCGGGTCCCACAACATGGTAATTGCGCCTGCAAGCGCCAGCACGAACACCAGCAAGCCACTTGAGCCGGGGTGCTCCTTAAGCAGAACCCAGCCCAGCAGCAGCGCCCACAAGGGTGACAGATAGAACAGCAGCAACACCCGCAGCACGGTGCCTTCCAGCACAGCCAGCACAAAAGCCACATTGCACCAACCCACCGCCAGCATCATCATACTCAGCACTAACGGCTTGTATTGCCAGTCGCTACGGTTTCGCCACAGCCAGACCAAGCCCAGCACAAGCGCTGCAGCGTAACTGGACAGTGTCATCCAAAGGCCACTCAGTCCCTGTCCCTCCAGCAGACGCAAGGGATACCAGACCAGCCCCCATAAGCTGGCCGTCAGTAACAGGCTCAGCACCGGCAGGATATGATGATTGGACGGTTTCATGAGATTCCGTATACTTCCGCTTCCTTTTTATTGTCCCGTTTCTTCATGAACCCTAATTTAGCACGTCTGCATCGCTACCCGTTCGAGCGCCTGGCTAAACTGCATGCGGGCGTGACGCCACCCGGCGAGCTTGAAAGCATCTATCTGTCTATTGGTGAGCCCAAACACCCGACACCCGGATTTATCGCCGAAGCGGTCATCGAGCATCTGCACGGCCTATCGGTTTATCCCGGTACGCGCGGTACAGACAGGCTGCGCGAGGCCATCATTGACTGGCTGGTGAAACGCTTCCGCTTGCCCCCTGACAGCCTGCACCCCGCGCGCAACGTACTGCCCGTCAACGGCACCCGTGAGGCGCTGTTTGCCATTGCACAGTGTGTGGTCGATCCCGGCAATCAACCCCTGGTGTTAATGCCCAACCCTTTTTATCAGATCTACGAAGGGGCCGCATTGCTGGCAGGTGCAGAACCCTTCTTCCTGAATACCACCGCCGACAGCGATTATCTGCCGGACTTCGACGCTGTTCCAGCTGCTGTCTGGGATCGCTGCCAGCTTGTCTATATCTGCTCGCCCGGCAATCCCAGCGGCCGCGTCATCGATCTGCAATCACTGCAAGGCCTGATCGAGCGCGCCCAGCGGCATGACTTCGTTATTGTATCCGACGAATGCTACTCGGAAATCTACCGGATGGAAGACCAGCCGCCGCCCAGCCTGTTGACGGCTGCGGCAGCTATGGGCAATGACAACTACCGGCGCTGCCTGGTGTTTCACAGCCTGTCCAAACGCTCCAATGCACCGGGCCTGCGTTCCGGTTTCGTCGCAGGTGACAGCGATCTGATCGAAGCCTTTTTCCGCTACCGTACCTACCACGGCTGCGCCATGCCGCCCGCGACACAGGATGCCAGCATCCGTGCCTGGCAGGATGAGCAACATGTGCTGGAAAACCGGCGTTTATACCGGGAAAAATTCTCGGCAGTTGCAGATATACTGGCACCGGTGCTCGAGGTACAGGTGCCACCGGCGAGTTTTTATCTCTGGCCGCGGACTCCGATTGACGATCAGGAATTTTCCCGGCGTCTTTATCAGCAGCAGAATGTTGTCGTACTACCCGGCAGTTACCTGTCGCGCGATACCGACGCCGGCAACCCCGGGGGGGATCATGTACGGCTGGCACTGGTCGCCGCACTGAACGAATGTATTGAAGCCGCACACCGTATTCGAACATTTATCGAAAGTCTGAATTGAATAACCAGCTACTAAATATGACAGGAAATTGACATGAGCGAACTGCAAGCCACTATCGAAGAAGCTTTTGAACGCCGCGCCGACATTACCCCGCGCAGCGTGGAAACCCACGTCAAGGAAGCCACCCTTGAAGCGATTCGCATGCTGGATTCCGGCGAAGTCCGTGTCGCTGAAAAAAAGCACGGTGACTGGGTGGTCAACGAATGGCTGAAAAAAGCCGTGTTGCTGTCATTCCGGATTGAAGACAACGAATTCATGAAAGGTGGCTTTACCAACTATTACGACAAAGTACATTCCAAGTATGCCGATCACAATGCACGCGAGTTCCGCTCTTCCGGTGTTCGCGTGGTACCCCCGGCGACCGCCCGTTTCGGATCCTGCATAGCTCCCGGTGTGGTACTGATGCCGTGCTATGTCAATATCGGCGCTTATGTCGATAGCGGAACCATGGTTGATACCTGGGCGACGGTAGGTTCCTGTGCACAGATCGGCAAAAATGTTCACCTTTCCGGCGGTGTGGGTATCGGTGGTGTACTGGAACCGGTTCAGGCGGCTCCGACCATCATCGAAGACAACTGCTTTATCGGTGCACGCTCCGAGGTCGTCGAAGGCGTGATTGTCGAAGAGGGTTCGGTGATCTCCATGGGGGTTTACATCGGCCAGAGTACGCGAATCTATGACCGTGAAAAAGATGAAGTCCTGTACGGCCGTATTCCGGCGGGGTCTGTTGTCGTATCCGGCAACCTGCCGTCCAAAGATGGAAAATACAGCCTGTATTGCGCAGTCATCGTCAAGAAAGTCGATGAAAAGACCCGCGGCAAGGTGGGAATAAACGAGCTTTTAAGGGATATCTGACCCGCGAATTATTGCGATGATTACAATTTATGGCATCAAAAACTGCGATACCATGAAAAAAGCCATGCGCTGGCTGGATGAGCATGGCGTCGATTACCGGTTCCACGACTACCGCAAGGAGGGACTCGACAGCAGCCAGCTCAACGCCTGGGAAAAGGAAATCGGCTGGGAAACGCTGCTCAACCGCCGCGGCATGTTGTGGCGAAAACTGCCAGAAATATCACGTGACAATATTAACAGGGAAAATGCCCTGCAGATCATGCAAGACAACCCCGCCATCATCAAACGTCCTTTGCTCGATCTGGGTAACAGACGCGTGGTGGGCTTCAAACCGGAAGACTACGGACAACTTTTTTAGCCCCGTGCCTGTAATCCCAGTAAACTGGCTGGCATGTCCGAAACTCTTGAGTTAGCGAAAGATCTTGTCGGCCGCGCATCGGTGACCCCGGAAGATGCCGGCTGCCAGAAACTGATGCGCGAGCGCCTGGAAGCGATCGGCTTTCGCAGTGAGAATCTGGCATTCGGGGATGTCAGCAATTTCTGGGCACGGCGTGGTGACCGCAGGCCGCTACTGGTGTTCGCCGGTCACACCGATGTCGTGCCGACCGGCCCGCTGGAACAATGGCATTCCGACCCGTTTACGCCTGATATCCGCGATGGCATGTTATACGGTCGTGGAGCAGCGGACATGAAAGGTTCGCTGGCCGCCATGATTACCGCCTGCGAAGCCTTTGTCGCGGCACACCCGAATCACCAGGGCTCGATCGGGTTCTTAATCACCAGTGATGAAGAAGGCCCTGCTGTCGACGGTACACTGAAAGTTGTCGATCATCTTGTAAAGAAGGGCGAACATATTGACCTGTGCCTGGTCGGTGAACCTTCCAGCAGCCAGCGTGCCGGTGATGTCATAAAAAACGGCCGACGTGGCTCCTTGAACGGTAATCTGCTTGTCCACGGCAAACAGGGGCATGTCGCCTACCCGCATCTGGCCACCAATCCAGTTCATCTGGCGACACCTGCACTCGCCGAGCTCATCAGCATCGAATGGGACCAGGGTAACGAGCATTTTCCGCCCACCAGTTTTCAGATCTCCAATCTGCAGGCCGGAACCGGTGCTGAAAATATTATTCCCGGTGATTTTGGTATCATGTTCAACCTGCGTTATTCAACCGAACTCACCGAGCAGAAGATCCGCGACCGTATCCATGCCATACTGGACAGCTATCAACTGGATTACACGCTGGAATGGCGCCTGTCCGGAGAACCGTTTTTAACTCCCGCAGGGGAACTGGTTGATGCGGCACGCGACGCTATCCGTGAGGTGATTGACATCGAAACGACGTTATCGACCAGCGGTGGCACCTCAGACGGACGTTTTATTGCACCTACCGGCGCGCAGGTTCTGGAACTGGGACCGATAAACGCTACCATTCATCAGGTCAACGAATGCGTGGCGGTGGCAGCGCTGGATGAGTTGTCCGGGATTTATCGCAGAATACTGGAGAAACTGTTAACTTAACTTCTGCACCCCCCTGGTAACCTCAAGGAAGCGGGAATGACGAGCAAAATACATAAATACCTGATCCTGGCCGTGCTGTTGCCCTGGCTGGGTGCCTGCAGCACCGGGCAGATGGTGGCACGCACATCCACCAGCATCATGGACAGCAATGTCGAAGCCATGAACCGGGAAACCGATCCGGTTCTGGCGGAAGCTTCGATGCCGGCCAACCTCAAACTGATCGAAGGGCTGATACAGGAAGACCCGAATAACTCCAAACTGCTCACTTACGCTGCCCAGGGTTTTTATGGCTACACCTTTGGCTTCGTTGAACTGAGCGACAGGCAACGTGCCGAAGCCCTGTATGGCCGTGGCGCCGATTATGGCAAGCGTGCCCTGCAATCGTTCGGTGTTGATATCGACCTGGATACTGCCAGTGTCGACGACATCGATGAAGCCGTCGGGAAACTTGGCAAACGAGCCGTCCCTGCCTTGTTCTGGACCGCCTCCAACTGGGCCAAACAGATCGATTTGCGCCGCACAGACCCCACCTCTATTGCTCAACTGCCCGCCACAGAACGCCTCATGCATCGCGTTCTGGAATTGCAGCCTGACTTTTATTATGGTGGAGCCCACATCTACTACGGTGTTTATTATGGCAGCCGTGCCCCCATGCTGGGGGGTGATTTCACCAAATCCGAGCAAAATTTTGCCAGCGCCACTGCGGTCACCGGTGGCAAGCTGCTGATGGTTGACGTCTTGCAGGCGGAGTACCTGGAACGTCAACGCCTTGACCAGCAACACTTTCACCGCCTGCTGACCCGGGTGGTGGATGACCCGGTCGGCAGCTTCCCGGAAATGGCGCTGGCCAACCAGGTTGCACGAGCGCGGGCAAGATACCTGCTGGACAGGGAAGCTGACTGGTTTTGACGAGGGCATCGAAATGATCAAAGGAATTCGGCGCTGGACGATCATCTTCTCGCTTCTTATGATGGCGCCTTTGAGCGTCCTTGCCAAACCGGACTATATTCTCAAGTTTGCAACACTCGCCCCGCCCGGCACGGCCTGGATGAACCTGCTCGAGGAATGGGGTGAAAACGTCAAGACCAGAAGCAACGGCCGTCTTGTGTTCAAATTCTATCCCGGTGGTGTGCAGGGTGACGAACCGGAGGTGCTGAAAAAAATGCGTTTCAACCAGCTACAGGGCGGCGCATTCACCGGCTATGGTATTGGCCGCATGTATTCACCGGCCCGCGTCATGGAACTGCCCTTCCTGTTCCGCAATGTCGAAGAAATTGACCATGTACGCGCTCAGTTCATGCCTGAGTTCAAAAAAGGTTTCCGGGATAATGGTTACGAGTTGGTCGGCTGGATGGAAGTCGGTTTCATACACATGTTTTCCAAAAAGCCTATCCACTCCCTGAAGGACATGCAATCGCGGCGTATCTGGTTGTGGCAAGGTGATCCCATAGGTCAGGCATTTTTCAAAGCGAGCGGCATTTCACCGATCCCCCTCTCTATCATCGACGTCTACACCAGCCTGTCGACGGGCCTGATCGACACCGCCTACGCCCCGCCTCTGGGCGCCATCGCCCTGCAATGGTTCACCAAGACAAAATACGTCAGCAGTATCTCGCTGACCAACGGCATGGGCGGACTCATCGTCTCACGGCGTTTCTTTGATCGTCTGCCAGACGAGCTGCAGACCTTACTGCGTGAGAGCGGCGAAGAGGCCGGTGAAAAACTGGTGGCGGCAACGCGAATAGACAATGACAAAGCCCTGCTCGAACTCAAGCAACGCGGCATGATATTTATCGAACCCGGCGAAGGGATGGGTGAAGCTGACCTGTTGGCAATACGTGATCGTGCCGCGGCACAGCTTGTCGAAAGCAATTACCTGCCTTCAGCCGTATTCGAAAAAACCCGCACATTGCTGGAGCAATACCGTGCCGGGCAATCCAGTGGAAACACCTCCGCACAGCAATAATTACGATCAATGCCGGATCTGATCGTCTGTCAAGGTGATTATGCTGCTTATAAAGCGCCTTCATAACAAGCTGATACGACTTGAGACCTGGCTGGCCGCCGGCAGCCTGTTTCTGTTGCTCGCGCTGGCACTGCTGCAAGTCCTGGCACGCAATCTTTTTGACGCCGGCATCGCCGAAGCCGACACCCTGACCCGTTACCTGGTTTTATACGTCACTTTCTTCGGCGCAGCAGTGGCGGTGCAACGTAATCGCCATATAAAGATCGATGTCTGTTGCTCCCTGCTATCACCCGCCATGCTTAGGCGACTGTATCGCCCCATGCAGATGATGGCTGCCGTAGTTTGCGCTTTTCTTGCCGATGCCGCCATCCGTTACTGGCGTGATGAATGGCTCTATGCACCGGACCACGAACGCTGGCTGGTACTTGTTGGTCTGGTGATGCCGGTTGGCTTTGTCTTGCTCACCACGCAGTTTTTTCTGGCCGCAATACTGGGTCGGGATGAAACATGCTGTACCTTGTAATCGTCCTGGTCCTGCTGGCACTGTTTGGCTTGCCGCTGTTTGCGGTGCTGGGTGCCGGCAGCCTGTTTTTCGCACACAATGCTGATCTGGACTCAGCCTTACTTATCGTTGAACTCAATCGGCTGGCAACGTCCCCCAACCTGACTGCCATTCCGATGTTTACCTTTGCCGGTGTCGCTCTCGCCGCCGGGGGGGCGCCGCAGCGACTGATACGGCTGTTTAATGCGTTACTCGGCTGGTTACCTGGTGGCCTCGCCATTGTTGCAATCGCAACCTGTGCCTTCTTTACCTCATTTTCAGGGGCATCGGGTGTGACCATCCTGGCTCTGGGAGGACTGCTGTACCCGGTTCTCAGGAAAGTCCACTATCCGGAGAGATTTGCGCTGGGCCTGCTGACAACCTCCGGCTCGCTGGGACTGCTATTCGCCCCAAGTCTCGCCATACTGCTGTACGGCGTCGTGGCAGGGGTAAACATTGATGAGATGTTTCTGGCCGGAATCGTGCCAGGCGCTGTGCTGATGATAATGCTGGGCATCTACGCCGGCATTACCGGTGCCCGATTCGGCGTTCACCACCACACGTTTACCTGGCACGTTGCGATCCGGGCAATGCGAAGCGCATACACCGATATTCTGCTGCCCATACTGATCATTGTGGGAATTTTTGGCGGTTTTGTCACCATCAGCGAAGCGGCTGCCTGCACGGCCTTATATGTGCTCGTACAGGAGAGTTTTATTCACCGGTCCATTTCACTGAAAAGCCAGCTGGTCCCCCTGCTGGCCGATACCGCAGTCCTGGTCGGCAGCATCCTGATCATTCTCGGTGTGGCGATGGGCCTGACTAACCTCATGATTGACGCCCAGTTACCCATGAAACTCCTGGCCTGGATGGAAGGCAGCATAGATAGTCAACTCAAGTTCCTGATCCTTCTTAATATATTCCTGTTAGCCGTTGGCGCTATGATGGATATCTTCTCGGCAACCGTGGTCATAGTTCCGCTGATACTGCCCGTCGCCCAGCGCTTCGGCGTCGATCCGGTCCACCTGGGCATTATTTTCCTGGCCAATCTGGAAATTGGCTATTCAACACCGCCCGTCGGTATCAACCTGTTTATCGCCAGCCAGCGTTTTGAAAAACCCATCCTGGGCCTGTTTCGTGCCACCCTGCCCTTCCTGGGAATCATGCTGGCATGGCTTATCATCGTGACCTATGTGCCCTTGCTGTCACTCTGGTGGCAATAAGGGCTCACCCTAAGGGTTTCAGCCATAAAGCAAAATGAGCAGGTATAGACAGGTAGCGACTCCGACGATGAAAAGGGTTGCGGGTTCCATCAGTGCACCCCGGGCTTGCGGGCGATGAGCACGAACGCGAGCAGCACCAAACCACCCAGCAGGACCATTTCCAGCGTGAAAAAATCGATCAGTCGGTATGGCAATTCACTCACAGTCGCTTTCGCTGAACCCATATCCACCGCTGTTGTTGCCTCAGCCGGCACGGACACAACTGCCATTGCGTAGACCAGGTGCCGAACAGTGTGTAAAAAACGTGATCGCTCCATTTTCTTTCTCCCGATAAACAACTTGTTAACTGTTGAGTATCAGCTTACGAATACGGAGGCTTTAATGCTGTGACCGAATAACACCAGTTTTGTGAAATATTCACATTGTCAGGCGATCTGACGCCTGTACCGGATAGCCCTCTGCGAGGACTTGACGCAAGGCCGTCAGTATCGTTCAGGGAGTTTTTCGTTGATCACGATATGCTTGTCGGCAACGCTGATGTATCCACCGGTGGTGAGGTCCTTCATGATACGCGCGACCATTTCGCGTGAGGCGCCAACACGGTTTGCTATATCCTGCTGCGTCAGGCGTTTTTCCACGACGAGCTTGCCATCACGATCGGATGCCATGCCTAACAGAGTTTTCGCAACGCGTCCATAAACATCGAGCAGGGCGAGACTTTTGACGTTTTCGCTCAGAACACGCACCCGCCGGGTCAAATCCCGAATCAGGCTGAGCGCAATACCAGGGTGGTCTGCAAGCATGCGCTGGAAATCAGGCTTCGAAACAACGGCAAGTTTTGTCTTCTCGGTTGTCATAACAGAGGCTGAACGTGGGGTGCTGTCCAGAAGCGCCAATTCTCCAAAATGCTCACAGGGCCCCTGCATGTTCACGATAATCTCCTTGCCCTCCTCGTTGCTCAGGAACACCTTGACCTGGCCGGAAATCACCACGTAAAGCGCATTCGCTTCATCACCCTCATTAATCACTATGGTGTTTTTCGGGTAAGTCCGAATAGTTGCGTGCTGAGCCAGAATAGTCAGCTCGGATCCACTGAGCCCGGAAAAAAGAGAGACTTTCTCGAACACTGTCGTCGCCAGGCATTCCTGCATGTCATGGCCTCCGGTATTTCATTGCCGGTTTAATTATATCCGGATTTTATGTCTGAATTTCAAGAGCTGCGGCCGGTGCCGGTTCTGCCGGGCCAGTCATAGTGTGAATATTTCACAAAATCGCAGCGCAATGCATTACAGCATAAAGAACCTCTCCCTTGTACCTTGAAATCGTGTTTGAGGTACAGGCATCCACGTCATAAAGAGGAGACACACTGATGAAAACGCGCAGATCTGTAGTTCCAGCCACAGTCATTTTGTTCGCTTTGATCCTGCAGGCTGCTTATGCAGATGGCAATACCTGGCAAATGACAACTCTGTTTGAGCCGAGCCCGGCGCAGATCGAGCGCGAACAAAAAGGACACGTGATGATTTACCATGGAATGAAAGACACAGACGTCCACCGGGCCATGGACGAACAGTTCGAGCGGGTTGAAACCATGATGTTTACCGGTACCATTGTGACGGATAACACGGGCCAGCCGCTACGTGACCCCGCAACCGGCGATGTCGTCGTCGAAGATGATGGTTGCTAGTGCTCCTTGAAGCACACAAAGGTCACTAAGAAACAACCAGTTAAATGCTCGATGCGAAAATATCACCAGGCACGGCATGTGATGCCGGCAGGCAATCCCTTTGTCGCGCCACTTCCAACAGCTTAGGACATGTGCAGTGTTTTTCCACGTTGATGCATCGCGCCGGGCTCATCTAGCCGATTTCAGCAGATTTCCGACCCGCCAACCGCTGCTATACTTATCAGGG
>JAUXDG010000262.1 GCA_030618475.1 Gammaproteobacteria bacterium
ATGCAGAACGCACCGCTGAGTTGTTCTGCACTATTATCAATCGCTGGGATATATCGACAGCCTAAGAGCCGCGGCCCTAAGGGCTCGCTTCAAAATTAATTCACATTTTGGAACGCCGATCTATCCCGCCCAGCTGCGTTGTTCGTCGCTTGAATAGGCTTGCTATTCGCGCTCCTCTCGCCTTGCTGGACGGGCATCTCGACGCCCCAAAATGTAAATTAATTTCTACGCGAGCCCTTAGCGCGTATTTCTCACAGACTAAACCCCCGTGCCAGCGAAAGAGTCTTAAGGGACACGCCGGCACCCGAGAGCAAGGCTGACAGGTACGGAAATCCGGGTTAGTCAATCACCTTGATAAGAACCTTTGCGTTGCGCTGGTAGTTGTACAGGTCCCGTCTTTTTACAGGAAGTTTGGAAATATCAACGTTCTTAAAGCCGCGTTCCCGAAACCAGTGTGAGGTGCGGGTGGTCAGGACAAACAGCTCTTTCATACCTTTATGTCGTGCCCGGTGCTCTACCGCTTCCAGCAGGCTGTCACCACGTCCGCTGGACCGGTAATCACGATGCACGGTGAGGCAGGCCAGTTCGCCGATGCTTCCATCGTACGGATAAAGTGCTGCGCAGGCTATGATCATGCCATCGCGCTTGACGATCAGGAAATGGTCAATTTCCATTTCCAGCAGTTCACGCGAGCGTTTGACCAGTACACCTTCGGCTTCCAGCGGTGCGATCAGTTTGAGGATGCCGCCAACGTCATCAATACTGGCATGGCGCAGACCCTCATAGATTTCGGCGCTGATGAGTGTGCCTATACCATCGCGCGTAAAAAGTTCCAGCAGCAGGCCGCCATCAGTATTACCATCTATCAAGTGGGTGCGCTTTACCCCGCGCCGGCAACTGTCCACGGCGTTGTTGAGGTGGCGGATCCACTCGCTGTTGAGTTTTTTGCGTGAGCGCAGTAGTTGTTCGGCCTCAAGCAGTGAAAGCTGCCGAATCAGGCGGCGATTGCTGTCACGCAAGCCACCACTGTTCACCAGCAGTACCAGTTTCTCCGCGTGCAGTGCGACCGCTGTTGCAGTGGCAATTTCTTCAGCCGTGATGTTGAAGATTTCTCCGGTGGGGGAGTAACCAAGCGGGGACAGCAGCACGATGCGATCGGCGTCCAGTTGCTGATGGATGCCGGGTGCGTCGATACGGCGCACCTCGCCGGTATGGCAATAGTCCACGCCGTCCCGAACACCCAGGGGTTTGGCGGTCACGAAATTCCCGCTTGCGATGCCGATACGCGCGCCGGCCATGGGCGTATTGACCAGTCCCATGGAGAGTTTGGCTTCAATCTCGACCCGCAGGCTACCGACAGCATCCTTGACGCCGGCAAGGGCGCCATCGTCAGTAACCCGGAGTCCGTTGACATAACGGATTTCTGAATGCGTTTGTTTGAGACGATGTTCGATCTGTGGTCGGGCGCCGTGGACCAGCACCAGTCGGATCCCCAGGGTGTTGATCAGGGCAATATCGTTAACCAGCTGGTCGAAATGTTCGTCTACGGACTCACCGCCGAACATAATCACGAAGGTTGCCCCGCGGTGTGCCTGTATATAGGGCGCAGCCTGACGGATGCTGGTGACAAATGCCTTCTGTTGTGGAGTTTGCTGTTTTCTGGGCATGCTAACGTTTACCTTATACAGTGCTCTGGCGACAGAGGGCTTTCTCAGTTTGATGGATAGTCAGGCCGGTGGATTCACACAGAACCGGTGTATCAGTTTACGGAGTAATTCAATTGTCGGCGTGATGCGGTCTTCGGCCAGGTATTCATCCGGTTGATGCGCCTGGTCAATGTCACCGGGCCCGAGTATCACAGTATCAATGCCCATCTGATTGAAATAGGGGCCTTCGGTGGCAAAGGCCGCAGACGTTGCAGGGTAGCCGGTCAACTCCTCTGTGCTGCGTACAATCGCCGAGGTGGCCGGGGTTTCCATGGCCGGGGTACCTTCGGACAGCCGGCGGCAGCCAAGCTCGAGTCCGCTGCCTTGCAGTGCCATACGCAAACGGCTTTGCATGGTTTCCCGCAATGCTTCGATTTCCATGCCGGGTAAGGGACGCAGGTCGATGTGTAATTCACAATCTGCGCAAATCCGGTTTGGATTGTCGCCGCCGTGTATGTAGCCGAGATTCAGCGTCGGGACCTGGACGTCGAACAGCGGGTTCAGATGCTGGGCCTGCAATTCCCTGCGCCAGTCCAGCAGCTCATTGAGTACTTTGACCATACCTTCGAGCGCATTGTTTCCCAGTGCCGGATCGCTGGAATGCCCGGCGCGGCCGCGTACATGAATGGACTCCATGAGAATGCCCTTGTGCATGCGTATGGGACGCAGGCCGGTAGGTTCACCAATAACGGCGTATCGTGCTTGTGGGCGTTGCCCAGCCACCAGTGCACGGGCGCCATCCATGGAGCTTTCTTCATCGGCGGTGGCGACCAGGATGAGCGGTTCTTTTAACTGCGCGGCAGAAAAGGACGTGGCCGCTTCAATGGCCAGGGCCAGAAATGCTTTCATGTCGGATGTTCCCAGTCCATACAGGCGGCCGTTGGCTCTGGTCAGTTGAAATGGGTCATAATTCCAGCGTCCTTCGTCGTAAGGAACCGTATCGGTATGACCGGCCAGCACCAGGCCACCGGGGCCGCTGCCGAGCGTAGCAATGAGGTTCGCCTTGTCCGGCTGACCGTCAAGGGTAAGAATCTCGGTCTGGTAACCCAGTTCGTTGAGCCAGTTGGCTAGAAGGTTGATGACCGGTCGATTGCTCTGGTCATGGCCAGGGTTGGCGCTGCTGATGGACGGTGTTGAAATCAGCGCGTTTATCATGTCCAGCAAAT
>JAUXDG010000139.1 GCA_030618475.1 Gammaproteobacteria bacterium
GAAAGCACAGCCAAAAGTCCGGGAGCTTTGTCAACAGAAAGGCATACCTTACATACAAGAACCTGTCTTCAAACGTTTGAAAAAAGCTGTTGATATTATGGTGGGTAGAACGTCTATGCTGAGACAGCCTACCGTATCTTAATCGATAGTTGATTTAATGTGCTGACTGTGAATTGACAGCCCCTTTGTTATCCCGGTGAACTCAGATTCGCCAGCGTGTCGAGTCGGATGAAAGCGCTTCAGTGTTGTTCGTTAGGCAGTCTTATGAACCGTGAGTGTATGCACTTTGTGCAAAAAATAACCAATCCGCGCTCCATTATTGGGACGATCAGGGGCAATGGGAGGCCACGAAATGAATTTGCAGACACAAAAAAGGTAACTTGAAAACAGTGTCTTTCGTGGTCTGTGATGGCTTGGCGATTTGGTGCCGAGGAGAGGACTTGAACCTCCACGAGGTTACCCTCACTAGCACCTGAAGCTAGCGTGTCTACCAATTTCACCACCTCGGCATGACTCCACCGGATGTGCACCGGTACAGCGAGCAGCGCACTGTACCGGTCACTTGGGGCCTTGTCAATCCAGCCCGGTGGTTGTGGGTGTATGAATTCCGATTTTCCTTTCCGGGCCAAACTGGTTACGATGCCGGGATGGTTAAAAAACGCGGCAAAAAACAACGTTTTCCAAAAGACCCATTTGCCGAACGCGAAGCGGGTAAGTACGCAACGCCAATTCCCAGTCGGGAGTTCATTCTATCGGTGCTGGCGGATTCCAGTCAGCTGATGAACCGGGAGGAGCTGGCTTACGGGTTTGGGTTGTCGCGTGAAGAGGATATAGAAGCACTGCGCCGGCGCTTGCGCGCCATGGAGCGTGACGGCCAGCTGTTGCGTAACCGCCGCGGTGGCTACGGCCTGGTGGAGCGCATGGATATGGTGCGCGGTCGCATTATCGGGCATCCCGACGGCTTCGGATTCCTGGTGCCCGAGGAAGGCGGGGATGACCTGTTTCTGTCACCGCGGCAGATGCGCGGCGTATTGCACGGTGACCGGGTGGTTGCCCACGTGGTCGGTGTTGACCGCCGCGGACGCCGGGAAGGCGCCATTGTCGAGGTGCTGGAACGTAACACCCATAGTGTGGTCGGGCGTATCTATTTCGAAAGTGGCATCAGTTTTGTAGTTCCTGACCACAAACGGCTGACACAGGATATTCGCATTCCACCGGAGCACGCCGGGGGGGCGCAGAACGGTCAGTTTGTAACGGCGGTCATCATCGAACAGCCCGGCAAGCGTTCCGGTCCGGTTGGGAAAGTGGCCGAAGTCATCGGTGATCACATGGCGCCGGGTATGGAAATCGATGTCGCCATCCGTGCCCATGAACTGCCGTTGGAGTGGCCGGACGCGGTCGAGGATGAAATCCAGGCGCTTGCCGGGGAAGTCACACCGGAATCCAGGCACAACCGGGTTGATCTGCGCGACTTGCCGCTGGTGACTATCGACGGTGTGGATTCGCGCGATTTTGACGACGCGGTCTATTGTAAACGTACAGCCAAAGGCTGGCGCCTGATCGTGGCCATCGCAGATGTGTCTCATTACGTCAAACCGGCGACCGCCCTGGATGCCGAGGCTTATTTGCGAGGTAACTCGGTGTACTTTCCGGAGCGGGTTATTGCCATGTTGCCGGAGATGTTGTCGAACGGTTTGTGTTCGCTGAACCCGCACGTGGATCGTCTGTGCATGGTCTGCGAGATGTACATTGACAAGCAGGGCAAGGTGACGCGTTCACGTTTTATGGAAGCCGTCATGCGTTCTCATGCGCGGCTGACTTACGATGAAGTGGCAGCCATGCTGGTCGATGGTGACAAAAAGCTGCGCGCCAGATATCAGGCTGTGCTGGATAATCTTGAGGAGCTGCACAGATTATACAAGGTGTTCAGAAAACTGCGTGCCAGGCGTGGTGCTATCGATTTTGAAACTACCGAGACGCGCATTGTGTTTGGTGCGGATCGAAAAATCGAGTGCATTGTGCCGGTTGAACGTAATGATGCCCACAAGATTATCGAAGAGTGCATGATTGCAGCCAATGTCTGTTCCGCACGCTTTCTGAATCGTCATAAATTGCCGACTCTTTATCGAGTTCACGAGGGGCCGCAGGCGACCAAACTGGCAGATTTGCGCGAGTTTCTGGGGGAGCTGGGTATGTCGCTGGGGGGTGGCGAAAAACCCCAGGCATCGGATTACGCAAAGCTGCTGAACAATATTCAGAAGCGGCCGGATATGCACCTTATCCAAACGGTGATGCTGCGTTCCTTGTCTCAGGCGCGCTACAGCCCGGATAACATAGGCCACTTCGGCCTGTCTCATACGGAGTATCTACACTTCACTTCGCCGATTCGTCGCTATCCGGATCTGCTGGTGCACCGGGCGATTCGTCATCAGTTGCGGGCCAACGCTCGCAACCCGAAGGGAACAAAGAAAACCCGGCGTGGTGTGTCGGCGCGCGGAGCGTTTCGTTACAGCGAATCCGACATGCTGTCGCTGGGCGAACATTGCTCCATGACCGAGCGGCGCGCTGACGAAGCGACCCGCGACGCGGTTGACTGGCTCAAGTGCGAGTACATGTTGGACAAGGTCGGTGAAAATTATGATGGTATTGTCAGTAGTGTGACATCGTTCGGGATTTTCGTGGAACTGAAAGAGATCTATGTAGAGGGACTGGTGCATATAACCGCCTTGCACAATGATTACTATCACTTCGATCCCGCCGGCCATCGTTTGCGTGGTGAGCGGACTGGTCGGACCTACCGCCTCGGCGATGAAGTCGGGGTGCGCGTGGTGCGCGTCGACCTGGATGAGCGCAAGATGGATTTTGAACTGGCGGAAGCCGCGCCTGCCGACACTGAGAAATCCAAACGAAAGTCAAGGAGAAAGTCACGGGGTGGGGGCAAGAATCGCAAAAGGAAACGGAGTTAGGTTTAATCGTGTTTCCAACCCGTATGCCTAAGGCTTGCCAATGAAAAGAACAGAACGTGTTTTTGGCTTGCACGCGGTTGGCAGCCTGTTACAGCGTGCCCCGGCGCGTGTGTCAGTATTGCTTGCGCTGGAATCCAGGTCGGACGCGCGCATGGCTGAAGTGTTGCAGCTGGCTGAAAAAGCCAATGTGCCGGTTCGCCGTGTTTCCCGTCGTGAACTGGATGAGCTTGTAGTCGGTGTGAGTCATCAGGGTGTGGTCGCAGAAACCGGGACAGCACCGGGCCTGGGTGAAAAAGAGTTGCCGGCATTTCTCGAGGCGCTGGAAGGACCTGCATTTTTGCTGATTCTCGACGGGGTGCAGGATCCGCATAACCTCGGCGCCTGCCTGCGCAGTGCCAACGCTGCGGGTGTGGACGCCGTCATTGTGCCCAGGGATCGTTCCGCACCACTCAATGCGACCGCACGTAAAGTGGCGTGTGGAGCGGCTGAATCTCTGCCGGTGGTCCGGGTGACCAATCTGGCGCGTACGCTGCGTTCCATTCGCGAAGCCGGCGTCTGGGTCTATGGTGCCACCGGCGAAGCCGAGTCCACGTTCTATGAAACAGATCTCTCCGGTCCGCTGGCACTGGTGCTGGGGGGGGAGGGCAGGGGACTGCGCCGGCTTACCCGTGAACATTGTGATGGATTGTTGTCGATTCCAATGGCAGGTTCGATAAGCAGCCTGAACGTGTCGGTCGCCACCGGTATTTTTCTGTTCGAAGCAAGGCGCCAACGGATGGAGAGCCGCCAGGTTGAAAAATGACCGTCTTGTTTCCGTGTATCGGTTCTGCGCATGGGTCAGCTTTAACAGGGATGGCCGCTAAAGATGCATGGATGCCGGTCGTTAGATTTTCTTACGTCACGTCTCAAGGAGAGTATGGAATGTTGAAATCATCGCTGATGAAACGGGTTATGGCGATACTTGTCTCGCTGTCTTTTTTTACCACCTACTCGCTGCCTGCGTACTCAGGGATCGTTACCACGGAGCAGCTGATCCAGGAGCAGCTGGAATCACTGGACAAGAATGCGCTGGTTACGATGCTGGATCGGGAAGAGGTACGCCAGCAGCTGGTTGATCGTGGCGTGGATCCCGATTATGCAAAACAGCGTATTGCCGCCCTGAGCGACGAACAGATCAATGAGATAAAGTCAAACATCGATGGGCTGCCGGCAGGATCCGGCGTTGTGGGTATTCTGATTGCAGTGCTACTGGTACTGATTATTCTGGATATAGTCGGCGTTACCAACATCTTCTCATTCATCAACCCGGCGCGTTAATGGAATGCTGACAGCAGTGATGTGCAGGGTGCGCCTGGCGGCGGGCGCACTCTGCATTTCACTTGTCGTTTCCGCTTGTGCACAGCATCGGGATAATAAGCAGCTTTACCTGAATCTTCCTGTCGAGCGCTCACACGAACTCCTGGAAACCCCCTTCTTTCCACAAGACGCTTACCAGTGTGGTCCCGCCTCCCTGGCGACGGTGCTGAACTCTCAGGGTGTCGAGGTATCCCCGCAGCAGCTGCAAGCGCTGGTATATCTACCGGAGCGCAAGGGCAGTCTGCAGGCGGAAATGCTGGCGGCAGCGGCTTACTACAGGCGGCTGGCGGTTCGGATTCCGCCTTCGATGGACAGTCTTCTGCTCGAAATGTCTTCCGGCAATCCGGTTGTGGTACTGCAGAACCTCGGGTTTGGCCCGATGCCAGTCTGGCACTATGCCGTTGCCGTTGGATACGATCTGGAAAAAGATGAAATCTATCTGCGCTCGGGCAAAAACAGGCGCCGGGCCTATAGGTTCAAGATTTTTCTGAAAACCTGGTCGCGTTCGAATCGCTGGGCGATGGTCGTAGTATCACCTGGTACGGTGCCAGTGTCGGCGACAGAAAAAGACTATCTGGCAGCAGCCAGTGTATTTGAACGCCGAAAAAATCATGATGCTGCGCTGCAAGCCTTCGAGTCCGCAACCCGGCGCTGGCCGGACAGTTACCTGGCCTGGGCGGGAACCGGCAATGCCGCTTTTTCACTTGCCCGGTTCAGCGAGGCTGAGCAGGCCTATCGCCAGGCGTTGCGACTCAAGCCTGATCGGGCCTCAATTATGAACAACCTGGCGCTGACGCTGGCAGAACGTGGATGTAAGCAGGCCGCGCTGTCGGTCATGGAATGCGCTTTGAATCATGCGCCGGATGATGCCAATCTGGCCGCAAGCTATAATGAAATTAAAGCGTTTCCAGCCGGACCTGAAGGTTGCCAACAGTTTGTCTGCAGGGCGGTCGGGACTGCCGTAAGCGGATGATCTCTATTGCGGTCTGTGCCGTTGTCGCGTAAACTCTCCCAGCTTTTGCGCGCCCAGTGCGCGTAACTCCTTGCTTTTCGCATGAGCGGAAGGCTATTAATCCAAAGGGAGCATTAAATGCGCCACTATGAAATTGTGTTCCTGGTCCATCCGGACCAGAGCGAGCAGGTGCCCGCGATGATTGAACGTTACCGTTCCACCATCGAGTCCGCGGGTGGCAAGATCCACCGCCTGGAAGACTGGGGCCGTCGTCAGCTCGCCTATCCTATCCAGAAACTGGCCAAAGCTCATTACGTGCTGATGAATATCGAGTGTGGCACCGACGAATTGAATGAGCTGGAAAGCGCTTTCCGTTTTAACGATGCTGTGCTGCGAAACATGATTATTTTGCGTAAAGCAGCCGTCACCGATCCATCCCTGCTGGTGAAACGCAGCGATGACAGGGATGATCGTGGTCGTGATGAGGCGCGGCGCGTGAGCGGAGCCAATAATAAAACCCCGAAGGAAGAAGAAGCTCCAACGACTCCGGCTCCGGCTCCGGATCAGGATGTTGATTCAGCGGAACAAGGTGCCAGCGCCGAGTAATGGCGTTCAGTCTGTGAAGGGTGGAACAACCGGATAACGAACTGGTATTCACCGGCCAGTTACTGAAAACCGCGGAAGTAAGGACCACACCGGCCGGTATCCGCATTGCCCGTTTTGTATTGGCGCATCGTTCCCGGCGCAGTGAAGCTGGACAGCTGCGGGACGTCCAGTGCCGGCTGTCGGTGGTCGCCAGTGGTCAGGCTCTGACAGCCGGTATCACTGAGCATTCGCCGGGCACCTGGTTGAAAGTGAAGGGCTTTTTGAGCCGAGCAGGTTACCGGGCAGCGGACGCGCGAATCGAGTTGCACGCATTGGAAATACGGACCGTCAATGTGGACGGTTGAGTCAAGAGGTAAAAAAGATGTCTCGTTTTTTTCGTCGCCGTAAATTCTGCCGTTTTACCGCAGAAGGCATAAAAGAAATTGATTACAAGGATCTTCAGACGCTGAAGAACTACGTTAGTGAGACCGGCAAGATTGTTCCCAGCCGGATTACCGGTACCAAGGCAAAGTATCAGCGTCAGCTGGCTACCGCGATCAAACGTGCGCGCTTCCTGGCCTTACTGCCATACTGCGATTCGCATAAGGGCTAAGTTCGTAAAGAGGCTCGCGGCCACCACGTTGGTATGATCAAATGATGCGCGCGTTGGCTGGTTTTATTGTCGCGGGTCCGCTTCAGGCGGTACTGGTCATTGCACTCTTTACCGTGCTAAGTTTTCTGGCGCCACCGCTGACTTCGATATTGAGTTACGGGGGCACAGCGGCACTTGCGCTGTATAGCCTGTACGCAGGTGCCAGGTCCGGTGTGATGGTGTTGCTGGGTGCAATGCTGGTCACCGGATTGTTGACCGAGATGCTGTTGCATCAGGGCGTGACGATAGCGGTTACATCCCTGTTGTTATGGATTCCGGTGTGGCTGGTTGCCGTGGTGCTGCGCGAAACCCGGTCACTGGCCATGGCGATGCTGGCGCTAAGCGCGTTGGTCATGGCCGGTATTTTGCTGGTATTCGCCTGGTTTGGTGACCCGAGCCAGTGGTGGCTGGAGCGCTTGCAGGGATTGATCAACAGTCTGGCGGCACAGCCGGAGTTGCAGATCGATACCGGGTCCTGGATGGGATTTGCCGAGCAGGTGGCGCCTTTCATGACCGGTTCACTGGCCGCCGGCCTGAGTTTTGCGGCGCTGACCTGCCTGATGCTGGGGCGTTGGTGGCAGTCGCTGATGGTAAAGCCTGGCGCGCTGCGTAAAGAGTTTTATGCGCTGCGCCTGAACAGGGTGCTGTCACTGCTGGCGCTTGCCATCTTTGCGGTCGCTGCGCTGAAGCTTGGTAGTGTCAGTGCCCTGGCGTTGCAGTGG
>JAUXDG010000175.1 GCA_030618475.1 Gammaproteobacteria bacterium
TTTCTGCCCCCTCCCCCTCTGCCACCAGGAATCTGAGGAGAAGCAATCAGATACAGCATCAGACCTGCTTTGTCTTGCTGATCAGCGCTTCAACCAGGTCCATCGGTAACGGGAATACGATAGTGTTGGATCGTTCGCCGGCGATTTCCGTCAATGTCTGCATATAACGCAGCTGCAATGCCTGGGGTTGCTGGGCAAGTATCCTCGCCGCTTCCAGCAGTTTCTGCGCGGCCTGCATTTCACCCTCGGCATGGATGACCTTGGCGCGCCGGGTGCGTTCGGCTTCGGCCTGTTTGGCAATGGCCCGTATCATACTTTCATCCAGATCGACGTGTTTGATTTCGACGTTGCTGACTTTGATGCCCCAGGCATCGGTCTGCTGATCGAGTGAACTCTGAATGTCGGTATTGAGGCGCTCACGTTCTGACAGCATTTCATCCAGCTCATGTTTTCCCAATACGGAGCGCAGGGTGGTCTGGGCCAGCTGGCTGGTCGCCTCAAAGAAGTTCTCGACCTGGATGATGGCCCTCTCAGGCTCGATGACGCGGAAATAGACCACGGCATTCACTTTCACCGAGACGTTATCATGGGAGATCACATCCTGGGTGGGTACATCCATGACGATGGTGCGCAGATCGACCCTGACCATTTGCTGGATAAACGGAATAATGATGATGAACCCGGGACCCTTGACCTTCCAGAAACGTCCAAGAAGAAAGATGACGCCACGTTGGTATTCGCGCAGGATCCTGATGGCCGAGACGAAGAACAGCACCACCAGTGCCAAGACTGTGTACAGGGCATATGCTGTCATGATCTTTCCTCCTGTGTTGATGTATCCAACGGCTCCACCCGCAGGGTTAAGCCCTCGATGCCGGAAACCTTGACCGGTTGACCCTTGCGCAATGGCACACTGCTGAGTGCCTGCCATGTCTCGCTGTGAATGGAGACCCGACCCTGACGATCAAAGTCCGCGAGCGCGACAGCCTCGGCACCGACCAGCTCTTCCAGTCCACTTACCACCGGTCGGCGGCGCGCCTTGATCGCCATACCAATGACGACAATAAAAACCAGTGCACTGATGATGGCAGAGGTGACAATCACTGAAATATCAATGCCGAAGCCGGGCACATCGGTATCCATCAGAAAAATGGATCCAACCACAAAGGCGATGAGCCCACCGATACCGAGCACGCCGAAACTGGGTTGAAAGGCTTCGCCGACCATGAGGGCCACACCCAGCAAAATGAGCCCCATACCGGCGTAGTTGATCGGTAGCAGCTGAAATGAATACAGCGCCAGCAGCAGCGCAATAGCGCCGACAGTTCCGGGAACGATGGCACCGGGGTTGGAAAATTCCAGCATCAGGCCATAGATACCGATGAGCATCAGGATATAGGCGATATTGGGATTGGTGATCACGCCGAGAAAACGGCTGCGCCAGTCCGGGGCGAGTTGATCGATCACCGAGCCGGCAGTATGCAGGATACGTTTCTGGCCCAGCACCGGTACTTCGCGACCGTCTAACTGTTTCATCAAGTCAGCCATACCGGTTGCAACAATGTCGATAACGCCCAGCTGCAGGGCTTCACTGGCAGGTATACTGGCTGCTTCCCGCACGGCTTTTTCCGCCCACTCCTGGTTGCGCCCACGCAGTTCCGCCAGGCTGCGCAGGTAAGCAACAGCATCGTTAATGATTTTCTGCTTGCCGGCGTCTGGAGCAGCATCGTCGGCCGGTTTGTCCTGCTCATCTTTACCCTTGCTGCCAGGCGGTGAAACCCCGCCGATCCTAACCGGTGTCGCGGCACCCACATTGGTACCCGGTGCCATGGCGGCAATATGACTGGCATAAAGGATGTAGGTGCCGGCACTGGCGGCACGCGCGCCGGTCGGCGCCACGTAGCTTGCCACAGGCACGGCGGAACTGGTGATGCTCTTGATGATGCCGCGCATGGCGGTGTCCAGGCCACCCGGTGTGTCCATACGGATGACCACCAGTTCGGCACGGCGCCGGGCAGCGGTTTCCAGGGCCCGCCCGATATAATCATCGGTAGCGGGACCAATTGCACCTTCAATGGTCAGTTGAATAACAGGATTGTCAGCACTGCTGACGGATTCCACATGCAACAGCAGACCGGCTGCGAGGAACAGCGGTATGGCCAGGAAGATCTGTGTAAGTCTCAGCATTTAATGGATTCCAGCATGACTTTTTAAGCATAGCTCAGATGCGAGCGTAAAGCTTACGTAACTCGGTTTTAGCCGCTTCCAGAATCGCTTTCTGTCCGGGATCCAGGTGCTTGCCGGCGCGGTTGATATAGAAGACCAACATCGACATTGCAGCGCGGAACGGGCTGGATTTTCGACGCCGGCTGGCCTCGGCGGAACGTTGCAGGGACAGGGCGATACGGCGCGGATCTTTCCAGGTAAAGACACCCTCTTCGAGATCCAGCGCATCACTCTCTCGTGTGACACGGGCCGACCAGTTTTTGTTGGTGAAGATTTCTCGCACGATTTTGTCCCCACCGCCTGTTAATTTATCATGCTAAACAAAGCCAACTATTTTTACCGGATCGGCCCGTCGTATTAGAATCAGCCATTGCGTTGATGAGCCTCAATATAATTCGGTGATCATTAAAATGATACTATGTTGTATCAGCAGAATATCGCAGTTTTTCAAGCTGCCCGTTAACAACAAGCTTAAAGGCTAGTCGTGCAACCAGGAAAACCACTACAACCCGAACAACTGTATCAGCGTTGCAATCCCGATCTGTTTGATTTCAACACCAGCGCAGAGCTGGAGGACCAGGTAGAGACACCCGGTCAGGAACGGGCCGTGGAAGCCATCAATTTCGCCACCGAAATAGAACTCGGCGGTTTCAACCTGTTCATACTGGGCCCGCAAGGTACCGGCAGGCACAGTACTGTACGGCGAATCCTCAGCAAAAAGGCCGCAAAAAAGCCAGCTGCGGATGACTGGTGTTATGTCAACAATTTTGACAACCCGAAACGGCCGCGCTACCTGAGAATGCCGGCAGGACAGGGCAATGATTTACGCAGGGATATCGAACAACTCATCGAAGAAGCCCACAGGGTCATACCGGCTTCTTTCGAGAGCGAAGACTACCAGACCCGGCGCCAGGCCATCGAAGAGGAATTCAACGAATATAGGGAAAAAGTATTCGAGGAAGTCCAGAAAAGCGCCAGAGAACGGAGCATAAGTATCATCCAGACGCCGACCGGACTTGCATTTGTGCCATTGCGCGACGACAAGGCCGTCAGCACCAAGGAATACGCGCGGCTTCCCAAGGAGGAACAGGAGCAGCTGAAGCTGGATACAGAAGCAGTAAGCAAGGACCTGCAGCAGAAGATGCAGTCTATCCCGCAGGAAGCACGCAGGGTCCGTGAAAAAATACGCGACCTGGACCGCGAAATTTCCATGTTTGCCGTCGGTGGCCTGATCGATCTGCTGATCTTGAAATACAAGACATTAGCCGATGTAGTTGCCCATCTGGAAGACATGCAGACCGACATCGTCAACAACGTGGCCATCTTTCTCAAATCACCAGAGTCAGAGAGCCCGTCGCTAAAGGCCTTGCTCGGTGGCCACCCACAGGGCATGGGGGCACAGAAATCCGCGGCGATGCAGCGCTATGCCATCAATGTAATCATCGATCATACCGATGCGGACGGTGCGCCGGTGGTTTTCGAAGACCATCCAACGTTTCCTTACCTGATTGGCCGGATTGAGCACGTCTCCGAGATGGGCACACTGATCACCAACTTCAACCTGATCCGGGCCGGCGCTTTGCACCGCGCCAACGGCGGCTACCTGGTACTGGATGCAAGCAAGTTGCTGGTGCAGCCGTTCGCCTGGGAGGGTCTCAAACGGGCATTGAAGTCAGGCGAGATCCGCATCAAGTCGCTCGGCGAAGCACTCAGCCTGGTGAGTACCGTGTCACTCGAACCTCAGCCGATACCCCTCGATGTGAAGATTATTCTGCTGGGTGACCGTATGCTCTACTACCTGCTGCAGGCCTATGACCCGGAATTCCTGGATCTCTTCAAAGTGGCGGCGGATTTCGAGGGCCAGATCGACCGGGATAGCGAGAACAGCCTGCAATTTGTCAGGCTTCTCGCCTCGCTCATTAAAAAGGAGAATCTCAAGCCGCTGGACCGTGCCGCTGCGGCCCGTGTTCTGGAGGCAAGTGCCCGCCATGCCGGCGATGCAGAGAAGCTTTCAGCAGAAATTCGATACGCTGCCGACATTGTGCGCGAATCCGATTTCTATGCGACCCGCAACAGCAAGGACGTCATCGGCCAGACAGAGATCCAACAGGCCATTGACACGCGTATCCGGCGTGCCAGCCGCATTCGCGACCGCCTGCAGGAGGAAATCCTGCGCAATACCATCCTCATCGATACCGACGGGGAATGCATCGGACAAATCAACGGACTGGCTGCGGCCCAGCTCGGCGAGTCTACCTTTGCCCATCCCTGCCGCATTACCGCCCGGGTTGCCCTGGGCTCAGGCGAAGTGGTGGATATCGAGCGTGAGGTCGAACTCGGCGGACCGATACATTCCAAGGGGGTGCTGATCCTGTCAGGCTTTCTGGCCTCCCATTACGTTATCGACAGCCCGCTTTCCCTGTTTGCCAGTCTGGTCTTCGAACAAAGCTACGGCGGCGTTGAAGGCGACAGCGCCTCGGCTGCCGAACTCTGCGCGTTGCTGTCGGCGCTGGCAGAGGCTCCGATCAAACAGGGCCTGGCCATCACCGGCTCGGTCAACCAGCACGGCCAGATTCAGGCCATTGGCGCGGTCAATGACAAAATCGAGGGATTTTTCGATATCTGCAACAAACGCGGACTGACGGGACATCAGGGTGTCCTGATACCGGCTTCCAACAGCAGGCACCTGATGCTAAGAATTGATGTCATCGAAGCCGTCGCGCAAAACCGCTTCCAGATCTATCCGGTCGAGACCATCAATCAATGCCTGGCTCTGCTCAGCGGGCTGGATGCCGGTGAACGGGACGAACAGGGCGGGTTTCCCGCCGGCAGCGTCAATGCGCGGGTGCGCACCAGGCTGCAGGATTTTGCTGAGAAACGGCACAGCTTCGGTACCGGCGACTCCCAATCGAACACCCCAGGATGACCGGCTCTCGCGAACATCTGCATATCCGCATTACCGTGATGCTCGGCAGCACCGATGCCGACCGCGCAGCCCTGGAAATGCTCGGCCTGTTAACGGCGGAGACACCGGCGGAAATCCTCGGATTGTTCATGGAGGACATCGAACTGTTGAGCCTGGCAGACCTGCCGGTTGCACGGGAGTACTGCTGCCTGACCCATGTCGAGCGGCAGTTGAATGCAGCAGATCTCCAACGTCAGCTCAGGATTCAGGCGCGTTCCGCCGAGCAGGCACTGGCCGCTATCGCCGGGCGTATCGGTTTCAGCTGGTCTTTCCAGACCGTACGGGGCTCACTGGCCAGTTTGCTACAGAACGCCGCAGAAGATATGGACCTCATACTGCTGGCTGCGGCACGGCGCACCCTGCCCTTGCCCGGCCATTTCGCGTTAACGTCCCCGCCACGTCCATCCAGGCAGCCGGTTACCGTTATTTTCGATGGCTCGGAAGTCGCACAGCGGGCACTCGCGGTCGCGATCCGCCTTGCCAGGGCTGGCGAGCCATCGTTAAACGTTTTTCTGGTCGCAGCGAACGCCGATGATTTTACATCGCTACGCGATCAGACCACCGAATTGGCCGGTCCCGTTGCGCTGCGCTTTTATGAACTGGTCAGTCCAGATATCAGCGAGATTCTTGCGGCAGTACGCAGCGAGCGTGCCGGCATGCTGGTACTGGGCATGAACGAACCATTGATTTCGTCCGATTCTGTTGAACTGCTTCGCAAGCGCTTGAGCTGTCCGGCGGTACTGGTCAAGTAAAGGGCGTTATCCTCGTTATGCACGCTTTTCCGGTACGGATCAGCGACACTTACTGCTATTATTTTCGCAGGCATTCCAAACGGAGATCGCAAAAATGGCAGAAAACCAACGCCCGATTGTGGGAGATATCATCGACAGCTTCAAATCCAGGCTCAGCAAGAGTGT
>JAUXDG010000163.1 GCA_030618475.1 Gammaproteobacteria bacterium
GATAAGCGGCCATCTGCAGTGTTGCTTGCCCTTGAGGTAGAATGGCTACCCCGGCGGGCAAGCGCCTCGCCTAAAGCGCCTACTATTGGTGCAGCTGGCCGCTTCTCGCCTTGCTGAACCCGGCAATATCAGGTTGAAGGAGTACCAGGTGCAGCTGACACGTCCCCGGCAGGTAATGATTCTGCTTTTTCTGACAGCTATTACGCTGTTATTGCTGATCATTCAGCCCGCTGAAGAGCCGGCGCTGCGATCGCTGGCGCCGTCCCCTGTGCTGGTAAATCCTGCCAGCCGGACTGATCTGTATCCCCAGGAGCTGGTGTCTGGCCACTTACAACCGGTACGGCGGGCCTGGTTACGTTTTGAAGTGGATGGCAGGGTGGCGGATCGCCAGGCAGAACCAGGCCAGTCAGTCACGCTGGGTGATGTTCTGTTAGCCCTCGACGATCAGGATTACCAGGACGCGCTGATTCAGGCGCAGGCCGAGTGGCGGCAGGCAGAGGAGGATCTGCAGCGTGATCGCAGTCTGTTGAAGCTCGCCGAGCGCAGCCGCACGCTGCAGGAGGAGGAGGTCAGCCGACTGAACAGCCTGGGCGAGCGTTCACTGGCATCCAAAACACGTCTCGGAGATGCACAAGCATTATTGGCACAGCGCCTGTCAGAGGAGGCACGCTTACACGCCAGTGTGAATATGGGACCGCAACGGCTGGCGGCACGCAAGGCGGCCATGGACCGTGCCCAGCGCAATCTGGACCGCACCACACTCAAGGCGCCTTTTGCCGGCCGGATCAACCAGGTGCAGCTGGACGTGGGCGATTACGCCAGCCGCAATCAGCAGGCGCTGGAATTGATCAGTGACCAGCTGGACTTTTATGCACAGGTGCGTGGACCGGTTGCCCGGGCATTGAAGCTGGAACAGTCGGTGACCGTCAGGGTCGGGGGCCGCCCGTTCGCGGCGACCGTGGCGGCCGTCCAGCCAGATCCGGATCCCAGCACATTTACCCACGCCATTCGTCTGCGTATGCCGGAATCTGAAACCCGCTCCGGTGTGCTGGCCGTGGTGCAACTGCCTCTGCAACACTTGAGGAATGCGCTGGTCGTTCCTTCGACCGCCATATTGCTGGAAGAGGGCGGTGCCTTTGTATTCAGGGTGGAGGGAGAGCATCTGCAGCGCGTTGCCGTGCAGTTGGGGCGCCGTGTCGATCAACAGCAGGTCATTGTCTCTGGCATCGATGCCGGTGAGCAGGTGGTGGTGCGTGACGTGGCGGCGCTTGCCGATGGCCAGGTTGTGGTTAGCGAGGCCTTGCAGCCTGAGCAACAAGAAGAATAAGCTGCTGTGGGTCTGATTCGTTTTTCCGTCGCCAACCCCCTGATCACCAATCTGATGCTGGTGTTGCTGATGCTGTTGGGCATCCTGTCCTGGCATGCCATGCCGCAGGAAATGTTTCCTGTGGTTGAGCTGGACATGGCGCGTGTGACAACAGTTTTTGAAGGGGCTTCACCGGAAGAGGTCGAGCAGCAGATTACCCTGACCATTGAGGAAGAACTCGATGGTATGTCGGATCTGGACGTCATGACTTCAACCTCGAGTGAAGGCCTGTCTTCGGTCACGCTGGAGCTCAAATCGGGCAGCAATGTCGAGCAGTTTATGCGTGATCTGCGCAGCAAGCTCGACCAGATCACAGATTTGCCTGAAGAGGCTGAAGAACCCGCATTGACCCGCCTGGAAACCCGTTTCCCGGTTATCAGCCTCAGTCTGTACGGCAATGCCGCCCGTGGCTATCTGTATGAAACAGCAGATGACGTTAAGCGCCGCTTGCTGCAGTTACCAGGTGTCGCCAGTGTGGGGATCGCCGGCGACCGGGACTGGGAAATCTGGGTGGAAGTGGACCCGCAGGTGCTTTCCGCCCGCGCTGTTTCCCTGCAACAGCTCGTCGCAGCGGTGCGCACCAATCTGCGTGATTTACCCGGTGGCTCGTTAAAGGCCAAAGAAGGCGACATTCTGTTGCGCGGTAAGGGTGTCGCACCCAACCCTCAGTTATTGCAGCAGATTGTCATTCGCAGTAATGATAAAGGCGGGCGTCTGCGTGTTGGGGATGTGGCCGAAGTGAGCTTGCGCCTGGAAGAGGCCGAGACACTGGGGCGTTTCAATGGAGCCCCTTCGGTCAATCTGACGGTTACCAAAACAGCCGATGCCTCAACCATCGAGGTCTCACGCCTGGTTCGTGAAGAGGCGGACAAACTGCGGCGCGAATTGCCGCCCAGCATTCAGGTCGGGCTGTTCAGTGATTTATCCGTGTATGTGAAGACCCGTTTGAATACCGTCAAGTCATCCGGCCTGCTGGGGCTGGTGCTGGTGTTGTTGTCGCTGTATTTGTTCCTGAACTTTCGTGTCGCGCTGATCACGGCAATGGGTATCCCGGTTTCCTTCCTGGTGGCGGTGCCGCTCATCTATTACATGGGGTTTACCATCAACATGGTCTCCCTGTTCGCCTTCCTGATTGCACTGGGACTGATCGTCGATGACGCGATTATCGTCACAGAAAACATATACCGGCATATGGAGCAGGGAATGCCGGCAGCACAGGCGGCGCAGACCGGCGCCCGTGAGGTGATGTGGCCCGTACTGGCAGCGACCAGTACCACGGTTGCGGCCTTTTTGCCGATGTTTGCTATCAGTGGAACCCTGGGCGAATTCATCAAGGTGATACCCGTGGTGGTGGCGGCTTCGCTGGTGGGTTCCCTGTGGGAAGCCTTTGCTGTACTGCCCTCACACGCCAGCGAGATGTTGCGGGTCGATCGTCAGCAAAGACCGGCAGGCCGTATCGATTGGGCGGCGTTACTGCACCGTTATGTGGATTTTCTGCGCTGGTCTGTGCGACATCGTTATTTCGTCAGTCTGGTCGCGCTGGGTGTGTTGGCGGTTGCCGTCAGCTATGGCGTGACCCGTCTGCCATTCCAGTTGTTCAGCAAGCCGGATATCGGACAGTTTTTCATCAATATCCAGGCCCCTAACACCTACAGCCTTGAAGATACCGAGCGCTTGGTAAAACGAATCGAAAAAGCGGTGCTGGAAACCGTTAGTCAGGATGAGTTGAACACCATGCTGACCAATGTCGGCGTGACCTTTATTGATTTCAACCGCTTTCGTTATGGCAGTAACTACATTCAGCTGATTATCGATTTGCAGAAACAGGTGCCGGAGGGGTTAATCGAACGTTTTATAACACCGCTCGTCAGTCTGAAATTCAACTGGGAAGGAAGCCGGCAGCGTGAGACCGAGACCATTGTCAATGATGTGAGAAAACGTCTCGAAACCCTGACCGGTATCCAGCGCCTGTCCATTCTGCGGCCGCAGGGTGGACCTGCCGGCGCTGATATTGAAATCGGTGTCGTGGGAGAAGATGCTGACCGATTGTTGCATCATGCCAAGCGCATGCGCGACTACCTGCGCCAGTTGCCCGGCGTCTACGATGTTCGCCAGGACCTGGATGTGGGCAAGCTGGAGTATCAGTACAGCCTGAACGAGCGGGGTCGGGAACTGGGATTGAATCAACAGCAGTTGGCCGATGCGGTACGCACCGGTTTTCTGGGTCTGGAAGCCGTACAGGTAAGCTGGGAGGATGAACGCATTCCGGTTCGCGTCATCTATAACGATCAGGTGCGACGCAGCAGTTCCCTGGAAACCCTGTCGATTACGCTGGATGATGGCCGCATCGTTTATCTGGGTGACGTTGCCGACATATCGCCAGGCCGGGGCCTCAACACCATCCAGCGCCGCGATACGCAACGACTTGCCACTGTGACTGCTGAAGTGGATGATCGCGAAACCACGCCACTGCAGGTGACGGAACTGATCGAACGCCAGTTTGGTGATCTGGACAAACGGGAGCCTGGCTATCATTTGTTGTTTCTGGGTGAGAAAAAGGAAGCCGCAGATTCAATGAAAGGTATGCGCCATGCCACCTTGATTGCGCTGGCGGTTATCTTTTTCATCCTGGCGTCCCTGTTTAAATCGCTGCTTGACCCCTTGGTGGTCATGTTCGCCATACCTTTTGGTTTTATCGGTGTGGTGGTGGGGCATATGCTGTTTGATTACCATCTGCAGTTCCTGTCGCTGATCGGATTTCTCGCGCTGACCGGTATTGTTGTCAATGACTCCCTCATCCTGGTGGACTTTACCAAGCGCTTACGCGCGCAGGGCTGGGAGCGGGTCGATGCACTGGTGGAAGCGGGCAGGGTCCGGGTACGGCCGATATTGCTGACCACGGTGACGACGTTCCTGGGTATTTCCCCGCTGATCTTCTTTGCTAGCGGACAGACCGCGTTCCTGTCGCCCATGGCGGTAAGTCTCGGTTTTGGCCTGTTGTTCGCAACGGCGCTGATCCTCGTCGTCGTACCCTGTTTCTATCTGATTGCGGATGATCTTCGCCAGCGTGCGTCCGCGTGGATAAGACGGGGCGCCCGTCCATCGAGCGTGCTGCCACGCTAACCATGTTAGTTGTGACAATTATTCCGCTACGGCATGTAATCCCGAGCACTCACGGGTTACTCTGCAAACGCCTTTCACGTTCACTCCTTTGTGACCTTAGTGCCCTTCGTGGTGATAACAGGGGATCAACCAATCTTGATTGGTTACCGCTATAATGTGCCTATATTTCCAGGAACAAGACGCGGGCAGGGAAGAATTTGGAATCGACTGAACGACTGGAGCATCTCCGGCAATGGACCCGGCAGCAGCTGGGCTGGCCGGATATTGAACTCACACCGGCATCAGTGGATGCCAGTTTTCGCCGCTATTTCCGGGTGCAGCAGGGTGATGTCAGCTATATCCTCATGGATGCACCGCCGGATAAAGAAGACTGCAGGTCGTTTATCCATGTCAGTGAACTGTTGCTGGGACTTGGCCTGCATGTGCCGGAAATCCTGGCCAGGAATGTTGAGCAGGGATTCCTGCTGCTCTCGGATCTGGGCAGCCGTCTGTACCTGGATGAGTTGAACGAAAATACAGTCGATCGTCTGTATGGAGATGCGTTGGGGGCGCTGGCTGCATTGCAAAGCTGTGATCCGGATAACAGCAGTCTGCCGCTGTACAATCGTGAACTGCTTTTATTTGAAATGTCCTTGTTCAGGGACTGGTTAATAGGGACTCATTTAAATATCCGGCTTGATCAATCGCAGCAGCAAGACCTGCAAAAAAGCTGTGAGTTGCTTGCCGAAAATGCATTGCAGCAAGCCGTGGTCTGTGTCCACCGCGATTTCCATTCCAGAAACCTGATGGTGTCGGCTTACCATAATCCGGGCATTCTGGACTACCAGGACGCTGTGATCGGGCCCGTGACCTACGACCTGGTCTCACTGCTGCGAGACTGCTACATCAGCTGGCCACGTCAGCGCGTCGAAGACTGGGCAATGGGGTACTTCGAACTGGCGCAGCAGACCGGAATATTTCGTCAGAATCTGGTCAATGAACAACAGTTCCTGAAATGGTTCGACTGGATGGGCGTGCAGCGCCATCTGAAGGCAGCAGGTATTTTTTCGCGTCTCAAGCATCGCGACGGCAAGCCGGGTTACCTGGATGATATTCCGCGCACACTCGGCTATGTTGCGGATGTGTGTTCACGCTATAACGAGCTTTCCGATCTCGGCAGTCTGACGGAGACCGTACTCAGCAAAATATGAGGGCCATGATTCTTGCGGCGGGTCGCGGTGAACGCATGCGGCCACTGACCGATCAAACCCCTAAGCCGTTGCTGAAAGTCTGCGGCAAACCACTCATTCAATATCATATTGAAGCCTTGCGAGACGCCGGCTTCAGGGAGTTGGTAGTCAACCATGCCCATCTCGGCAATCAGATTGTTGAGCGACTGGGCGATGGAGCACAGTTTGGTGTTCATATCGACTATTCGGCTGAAGCGGAGGGCGCATTGGAAACCGGAGGTGGTATAAAGCAGGCATTACCACTGCTGGGTGAGCAGCCCTTCCTGGTCATTAACGGCGATATCTGGACCGACTACCCTTATCAACAGTTGTATCGTGAGCCTGAGGGGCTGGCGCATCTTGTGCTGATCGATAATCCTCCGCACCACCCGGAAGGGGACTTCCAACTGAACGGACGGCGGCTAACAGTCGAGGGTAACAGGAAGCTGACATTCAGTGGTATCGGTCTGTATCAGCCGGACTTGTTTGCGGACAGCCCGGACGGGGCATTTCCCCTGGCGCCGCTGCTGCGTGGTGCCATGCAGGCCGGGCAGGTAAGCGGTGAATATTTTCAGGGGCGGTGGCTGGATATCGGAACACCGCAGCGGCTGGAGGAATTGAACAGGGAATTGGCAGGAGCCTGATCGATGGGGGATGAAATTACACATAGCCAGTTCAGTGCTGCTGATTTTGAACTGTTCGACCGCTGCCTGAAAGAGGAAACCCGGCTGTTGGGGCAATGGTTCAAGGAGGGTAC
>JAUXDG010000172.1 GCA_030618475.1 Gammaproteobacteria bacterium
TGAGCTGGTCGGCATGCTGTTCGAGTACATGCTCAAAGAGGAAAACCTGCCCAATGTTGTCAAAGCTTTGCTGAGTCGGCTGCATACGCCTTTGCTGAAAGTTGCCGTTGTCGACCGTAGTTTCTTCACCCACGCACAACATTCCGCCCGCATGTTGCTCAACAACATGACATCAGCCGGTATTCGCTGGGTTGAAGATAACCAGATCGAGCGCGGCATCTTCCCGAAAATGAAAGAAATCGTCGACAGGATTTTGCTCGATTTCGAAGAAGATGTCGGGATCTTTGATACCCTCCTGAAGGATTTCAACAAAGCAGTGAAAGATCTCGACCATCGGGCCAGTCTTGTCGAGACACGCACTACCGAAGCGGCTGACGGACAGGAAAAGCTGCAGGCCGCCCGCCACCGTGCACAACAGGAAGTCCGTACTCGTTGTCAGGGAAAACCTGTGCCTGTATCAACCCAGGAATTCCTGCAACGTATCTGGGCAGACAAACTTACCTTTATCCTGCTGCGCAGTCAGCAGGGGGACGAAAGCGAAGACTGGCAGGCCGCCACTGCCCTGGCAGACCGTATTATCGATTCTTCACTGCCACCGACCAGCGAAGAACAGCGTTCAACGCGACAACAGTCCTTAACTGACTTCCAGAAAGAACTGCGTGATGCCACACAAACAATGCAGCAAGCCAACAAAGAAAACCTGATTGGCGCATTGTTTGATACTCAAACACAAGCCCTCGACGCGAAGGCCCCGGTCAGCGAAAACCACGCACAGGCACAACAAGCGTCTGTTGCAGACGAACCGGCTCAGCAACAGGAACACGCCGCACAGAACGTTAGACTGTCACCTGGGCAGGAGGCCATGCTTGAAAAACTGAAAACCGTTCCATTTGGCACCTGGTTTGAATTTTCGGATCCGGACAAACCCAGGAGACAGGCTAAATTGTCATGGCGCAGTACGGTCACTGAGAAGTACATGTTTGTAGACCATATGGGCGTTAAAGCCACCATCATTCCAATGCACGAACTCGCGGACTGTATGCTGAATAACAGCGTACGCATCATTAACACTGAAAAGAAACCCTTCGTTGACCGTGCAATGAATGCAATTCACCGAATTCTGGATCGCGCAGCATAAGAGAAACGCCAAAGGTGTAATGACGGGAGTAAGTAATGATGAGCACCTCTACGAATGCAGAGAAATCCGAACAACGCAGACAACGTCGGGTGACAATCCCGGAGCATCCACAAATTCTGGATGCACATAGCGGAAATATTCTGGCTCAGCTGGTTAATCTGTCAGTCGCTGGCCTCATGGCCATGAGCCCTCGATGTATAAACTGCGGAACTGTTTACCAGGTACGCATTCCATTGCTCGTTGGTGACCAGTCAGTTGAAATCCAGCTTGGCATTGAAAGCCTGTGGAGCGAAGACGCCAACGAATCCGGCTCGCACTGGACCGGTTTTCAGATCATTGATATCTCGCCGGAACACCAGAAGATATTGAATTCAGTGGTAGGTGATTAGCCCGATTTCTCGATTCCCGAAAGCCGTTTTTTCACACATGGCGTGCAGAGCTTTATGGTCAGCAACTTGGCTTTTTTTCCAGTTGTTCCCAGACAGAAGGACCGCCAAGTGCTTTGCCTATAGCCTCTAATCTGGCCTGGTGCTGAGCGATTTCTTCGCTATCGGCCCGGATAATCCGAAGTCTGGGGCGGTCTTCTGCACAACGCCTGATCTGCTCCACCTGGCCAACACCACTTCCGGAGCCAGTGTCACCCCCCAACGACAGGGTGACCTGTCCGCCTGTCATGGCGAGATAGACATCGGCGAGGATCTCCGCGTCCAGCAGTGCGCCGTGCAATTCCCGCTGAGTGTTATCTATCTCGTAGCGTCTGCACAGAGCATCCAGATTGTTCTTCTGACCGGCGTGCATTTTGCGCGCCATGGTCAGGGTGTCCAGCACCGAACATAAATCTGACACCTGCTTTCCGTATTCGCAGAGTCTGAGTTCGTGATTTATAAACCCAACATCAAAGGGTGCGTTGTGGATCACCAGCTCCGCGCCCTTAACATAGCAGATAAAGTCTTCGACAATGTCTGCAAAACGTGCTTTATCGGCAAGAAACTCGTTGCTGATCCCATGCACTTCGATAGCACCTGCATCAATTTTCCGGTCCGGCTGCAGATACTGATGGAAGTTATTTCCGGTTAACTTCCGATCGACCATTTCCACGCAACCGATTTCAATGATGCGGTGCCCTTCCTTCGGCTCCAGGCCGGTGGTTTCCGTATCGAGAATAATCTGTCGCATAACGATTACCTAATCAAACTATCAGAGTTCGTCGACGCCGCGATTGGCCAGCTGATCGGCACGTTCATTTTCGTGGTGGCCGCTATGACCCTTGACCCAATGCCACGAAATCCGGTGCGCTTGCACAGCCTGGTCCAGACGCTGCCACAGATCGGCATTTTTTACCGGCTTTTTTGCCGCTGTTTTCCAGCCCCGTTTTTTCCAGTTAGGCAACCATTCCGTGATGCCATTTTTGACGTAGATTGAATCTGTGGTCAATTTAACTGAACAGGGCCGCTTCAGACTTTCCAGAGCCTGAATCGCTGCCATCAGTTCCATACGATTATTTGTGGATTGCGCCTCACCACCATAGAGTTCTTTTTCGTGCTCACCATAGCGTAGCAAGGCGCCCCAGCCACCGGGCCCCGGGTTACCCCGGCACGCACCATCGGTAAAGATTTCCACATCAACCATTGGGTCGCAGACTCCCCTGGCTGGTCCCGACCACGCCGCCTGCCAGCAGCGATCGCTGTGGCCGCCAGCGGGGTTTGATCGGTGTGAGTGTTGTCACCCGCTTGCGCGCAACCAGCAGATAGGATGCCGCCAACAATGGCCAGTTATCACGATGCAAGCGATGCAACAGAGTTGTTCCTTTTTTTATACTCCCCGCACCGTATTGCCAGGGTGGATACGGAAAGAGATAACGCGTCTGCATCGTGTCAAATCCCAGCAGGGAAAGCCAATCTTTTAAGCGTGGCAGACTGACAAAACGCAGCGACCATGGCACTTTGCCGCGCCAGCCAAACATGACTTTTCGCAATCCCCACCAGCTATAGGGATTAAAACCCAGAACAATGAGATGGCCTTCGGCAACCAGGCAACGGTCCATCTCACGCAATACCTGGTGCGCATCGTGTGCCAGTTCCAGCACATGCGACAGCACAAACGCATCGACGCTGTCCGATTGCAGGGGTAGTGCCTCGGCATGGCCCAACAACCCGGGGGCCTGCTCCAGTCCCTGTTCAGTACAGGACTGCACCACCCGGTGCACGATCCGGCTGGCGGCCAGCGAATCCGACTGACAGGAAGGATCCAGCTGTACCAGATGGTACCCGAATACGTCACCTAACACGTCTTGTAACAGATCCTGCTCAGCAACCGTCAGCTGCTGGCCAAGTGGCTGTTTGCACCACGCCCGGAGATCGAGCAAGCGGTTCTGGCTGCTAATTGAACAATACTGTTGGCTCATAGGCTAAATCATAACGTATCCTGACAGCGCTTGACGGTGGCGCCCCAGCCTGTCAGCATAGCCCGCTTACTCGAAAAATTCATTATTCTTCACCCTGTTGGGGTAAAAATTCCCACGTTCTGGCCGATAGGGATATTATGCCTATTCGTTTTGCATTCCTGTTGCCGTTTGCAGCGCTGTTGCTGGGTGCGTGTTCCAACTCCCTGCATCAGCCGGCCAACACACCGCGCGCGAAAGCCAGTCAGGATGTTGCCGTTTCAGAACCGAACACGACCTTCCGGATAGAAAAACGACCCACCCTGTTAGCCGCTTCTCAGCCCCTGACAGGCATTCTGGTGTCTGCCTATACGGTTCCGGAAACATCCGACCTGTGGGAACAGCTGCGTCGAGAATTCCAGTTCCCCAAACAGGACAATAAGCGTATCCGTATACAGCGTAACTGGTATATCAGGCACCCCGCATATTTACAGCGTGTGGGCGAACGTTCGAAACCTTATGGCTGGCATATTCAACAGCAACTCAAGCAGCGCAACATGCCTGCCGAGATCGCCCTGTTGCCGATTGTTGAAAGCGCCTTCGACCCGTTTGCCTATTCACATGGCCGTGCCGCCGGGCTCTGGCAATTTGTACCTGCAACCGGAAAACGTTTTGGACTGAAACAGGACTGGTGGTACGACGGCCGCCGTGACATTCAGGATTCTACAGCAGCTGCACTGGATTACCTGCAATACCTCAACAAGCGTTTCAAAGGCGACTGGCTGCTTGCACTGGCGGCCTATAACTCAGGTGAAGGCACTGTATCCAAAGCCCAGAGGAAAAATCGTAAAAAAGGCAAACCGGTTGGATACTGGGACCTCAATCTACCCAAGGAAACACGGGCCTATGTACCCAAACTGATTGCGCTGAAGCAACTGGTGGAGGCACCCGCCGCTTACGGGATCAAACTCGAAGCTGTTCCCAACCGGCCCTATTTCGAAGTCGTGGATACCGGCGCACAAATTGATCTGGCGGTCGCTGCGGACCTCGCTGGTATCGAGCTGGATGCCCTCTACCGCCTTAACCCGGGTTTCAACCAGTGGGCGACCTCCCCCGACGGCCCCCACCGCCTGTTAATCCCCGTGGATCATGCAGACACCTTCCGCCAGGCAGTCGCCGACCTGCCACCGGAAAAGCGCATTCAGTGGGTCCGTCACAAGGTCAAAAAGGGTGAAACCCTCAGCCATATATCCAGGCATTATCACACCACGGTTGCAGCACTGAAAACCGCCAACGAGTTGAATAATTCTTCGATTCGGGCTGGCAAATACCTGATGGTCCCGGTATCCAGCCAGGGACAGGACAACTACCGTCTGAGCGCCCGGCAACGATTGAAGCGCAAGCAGAACTCCACTCGAAACGGCCATAAGACCCAACACCGTGTGAGTAACGGCGATACCTTCTGGGATCTGTCCAAACAGTATAAAGTCAGTGTCCGCAAACTGGCAGCCTGGAACGGTATGGCCCCCGGCGACCCCCTGCGGGTCGGCCAGAAACTGGTGGTGTGGGTAAATCAACCGACCTCAGCAACACTCCACCCAGGCTCGCAAGCCCGACCCATACACTATACCGTGCGAAAAGGTGACTCGCTGGCACGCATTTCCAGCCGCTTTAAAGTAACGGTTACAGATTTACGCAAATGGAATGCATTACGCAAAGGCCGTTACCTGCAGCCTGGCCAGCGATTAAAGCTGTACGTCGATGTAACGCGCCAGACAGGCACCTGAGGAGTATGGCTAATTACCTGAATTGCACACTCCGGCGCACTTCGTTCCACGCACCACTGCGCCCGTAAAAATTCAGAATCCGCTCACTGCTTACGATGGTTGCCGAGTAATCCTCTACCTGGATGGATTCCGTCTTTTCCTGGGCAATTAACTTGATACTCTGCCACCCGCCCGAGAGAACGCCGTATGCCGCATAACGCTGGTTAGTGACTACAACAGCGATCGCATTGGCCACCTTGTATTCCCTGACGCGCTCCTTGGCATGCAGTTTAAGCCGATCAAAACGCCCGGCCTTGGCATTCGAAGCAATCACCTCATCCTTTTCGACAACCAGGAAAAGCACTTTCTCGACCTCATCGGCACAGACAGGCAGAACCAGGGCGACACCCAGCAACACGCCGCATACCCGCTTAAACCATGCCACTGCTTCGCCTCTTCGAACCATGTTCAACACCTATCCATGATTTCTTTCAGTTGAATTATCCCCAATGCACATGCAATGGCGCCTGTTCGAGCTCTTCGACAACAGCCTGTATGGTGTCAACTTGAGGTAAATGAGGATACGGCCGCCAGTCTCCCCCCTGCAGCGGCCAGAACAGATGCCACCGGCTATCTTCGTAACTGAGTTGCACCAGCGGCCGAAACCGTCCAGCCTCATTTGTCTTTTCCAGCTGCGCTGTTTCGCCGATCAACAGTCTGTCGCCTTCCTGGCTGCAACGCAGACGCGCAGCAGAGCCAGACAACAAGGCATTGCGGCGCGCGCAAAACTCGTCCAATACCCTGCGCGCACGCTGTAGCTCCAATACGCTGACGGTCATTTTCCTGCTCCAGAATACACCGAATCCACCAATAGTGAGATCCCGCATTAACCTGCAGGAGCGCCGTCCTCCGGTGCGAATCGCGGCCAGGAAGCC
>JAUXDG010000071.1 GCA_030618475.1 Gammaproteobacteria bacterium
GATAAGAACCAGGCGACGCAAGCATCATGACTACCGCTCAAACTACAGTGCCATTCACTTGGAGGCAAAACACGGGGCATTGAATAACTCTTACCCTCTTTTCCTCATACCCAGTTCACCGGACGAAAAAAGATCTGCCAGAATCAGCATGGCGACAGCGATCAGCCATGCTGAAAGCGAGAATTTTTCCCAGAAAAGCTACTGTCAAGAAGAACTGCGGACCTTAATTGCCGCGTGACTGGTAATTCGCCATGCACAGCCGGCAACACACTGACGGTGTTACATTTCGTTGAGAATCACCAGCAGTTCGCTGATTTTTTCCGGATCGTCGTTGTTCAGGATGTCGTTCACTACGGGTGTTAGCTGTGTCATCAGGCTCTTGTGAATCACATTTTTGACCTCCAGCAAAGAGGTGGGAGGCACGGAAAAGTCGTTCAGGCCCATGCCCAGCAACAGGCGGGTATAGCGTGGATCACCCGCCATTTCACCGCACATGGATACAGGTACATCATGCTGTTGGCCGGCATCGATGACCATCTTGATCAGTCTCAGTACAGCCGGATGCAGGGGGTCGTAGAGGTAAGTGACTTCATCGTCGATTCTGTCGATGGCCAGTGTGTACTGAATAAGATCGTTGGTGCCAATCGACAGGAAGTCCAGTTTGCGGGCGAACAGGCCGGCGGACAGGGCCGCTGCCGGGACCTCGATCATACCCCCGATGGGCATGTTGCGGTCAAATGCCAGGCGTTCGCGGTGCAATTCCTCTTTTACCTCTTCGATGAGCGTCAGCACTTCATTGAGTTCCTGCGCGCTGGACAGCATGGGAATCATCATGCTGACCTGGCCCTTGGCGGAAGCGCGCAGGATGGCGCGGAGTTGGGGTCGGAACAGATCGGCATATTTCAGGCACAGCCGGATAGCCCGCAGCCCCAGTGCTGGGTTGGGTGATATATGCTCACTTGGCGGTTCAGCACCGCACTCCTTGTCCGAACCCAGGTCCAGGGTCCGGATCGTGATGGGTAAGCCTTTAAGTGTTTTTACCACCGAGAGGTATTGTTGCAGCTGTTCTTCTTCACCTGGGATATCACTGCGGTTCATGAACAGGAACTCCGAGCGATACAGGCCAATCCCTTCGGCACCGGCACGACGGGCGGCCAGTACATCCTCATGCAATTCCACATTGGCCAGCAAGTGGATGCGGGTGCCATCCAGGGTGACCGCGGGTTTGTCCTTGAGGCCTTTGAGTTCGCTACGGCGCTTTTGTTGCTGGCGCTGCTGGCGGCGATATTCTTTGAGCGTGGTGTCGTCATACTCAGTCAGCAATATACCCCGGGCGCCATCCAGGATGACGGCATCGCCGTCATGGATCTGCTGCGGGGTGACGTGGGTGCCGACAATCGCCGGAAGCCCGAGGCTACGCGCAAGAATTGCTGTGTGGGACAGTGGGCCGCCGGATTCAGTGACAAAACCGGCGATACCCTGGTGATGGAGAAGGACGGTTTCTGCGGGTGTCAGATCGTGTGCAACGACGATAGCGCCACGCAGCTGATCGTCATCCTGTGGATCAGTGTGCGTGCCCTCGCCGAGCAGTATGCGTTGAAGGCGCGTGACAATATGATCCACGTCGTCTTTGCGGGTGCGCAGATAAGGATCATCCATTTCATCGAATACCTGCGCCAGTGCGTCACGTTGTGACTTCAGTGCCCATTCAGCGTTGCACCGGCGTTGGCGAATCAACTCAACCGGCGCAGCTGTGAGCAGGGTGTCTTCCAGCATCAGCAGGTGGGTATCTATAAAATCGATAATGTCGGCCGTGGTATTTTCCGGAATACTGTTGCGGATTGCCTTGAGTTGCTGGCGTGCGGTGCGCACGGCGCGATGAAATCGCGCAACTTCGTCTTCAACTAATTCCT
Organism: Gammaproteobacteria bacterium; assembly: GCA_030618475.1. Taxonomy (GTDB): domain Bacteria; phylum Pseudomonadota; class Gammaproteobacteria; order DSM-19610; family DSM-19610; genus Thiogranum. Next base: position 1,914 of record JAUXDG010000071.1, read on the forward strand.
TGGGGATGGCTGCTTCGTGAACTTCGACTTCACCCCAGTCCACCCGGTGCACCTTACCGATGGCTATGCCGTGCGAGATGCCGATGCCGGAAATGGTGGCGCTCATTCGCTTTCGCCAAACCGTTGTTGAATGAGTTCGGTGAGACCGTCAATGGCAGCCTTTTCATCGTTACCATTGGCAATCAGGGTGATTTCGGTGCCTTTTGATGCGGCGAGCATCATGACACCCATAATGCTTTTCCCATTGACTTCCTGACCGTTGCGCGCGACTTTGATATCACTGGCAAAGGAGGAGGCCAGGGTGACGAACCTGGCTGCCGCACGTGCGTGCAGTCCAAGCTTGTTGATGATGGTGACAGTCCTGTTATGCACGTTGAACACCTTCTACATTACAAGTAAGTATACCGTCACGACCACCGCTTACCGCTTTATGCTGGAGTTCTTCCAGATCAAGGTCCGGATAATTGAGTACCCGGATCAGCATGGGCAGGTTCACGCCGGATACAACGCGCATTTCATGGGATCTGTGCAGCCGACAGGCAATATTACTGGGTGTGGCTCCATACAGATCGGTTAACACCAGCACACCGTCACCACTGTCCAGCTCTTGAGCCGCCTGTCTGGCATCTTCCAGAATACGTTCGGGGTTGCAATCCGACGGCGTCGCCAGGGTGCTGGTCGATAAAGGGCAGATGCCCAATACATCGATTGCTGTTCGTAGCAGCACCGCACCGATGTTGTCATGGGTGATAAGCAAAATGCCGACGTTCACGGCAACTCCCGGTGGCGGCTGGCCACATCCGGATAACGATCCTGAAAATGGCGCAGCAGACGTTCAACCAGATACACGGAGCGGTGTTGGCCACCGGTACAGCCGATGGCAACAGTCAGGTAGCTGCGGTCGTCCGCTTCGAATGCCGGTATCCAGCGGTCAAGAAAGGAGCACAGTTCCGAACACATCCGCTCAACCTGGGACTCGCCTTCCAGGTAGGCGATGACTTCCTTGTCTCGCCCCGTTAACAGGCGTAAGCCTGGTTGCCAGTGCGGATTGGGCAGGCAGCGGGCATCGAACACGAAATCGGCGTCTATCGGGACGCCACTTTTATAACCGAATGATTCGAATAACAATGACAGCCGGGTTTTTCGACGAAATTTTATACGCTGATGCACCAGATCGCGCAACTGGTGGATGGTGGTATTGCTGGTATCGATAAAAAGGTCGGCACGTTCCGCGATGGGCTCCAGCAGATTTCTTTCTGAATCGATGGCTTCGGTCAGCGAAAGCCGGTCGTTACTCAAGGGATGCCGGCGGCGTGTTTCGCTGGAACGCTTGAGCAGGGTATCAGCTTCACAGGTGAGGAACAGGACTTCGGTCTCGATGCCTTGCGTCTGCAGCTGATCAAGGATTTGATTGAATTGCTGCAAGCCCTGGGGCAGGTTGCGGGCGTCGATGCAGACAGCCGCGTTATCAATGGGACGCGGCGCCAGCTTCAGTTCCAGGGCCAATGCGCCCAGCAAGCCGGTGGGCAGGTTGTCGATACAGTAATAACCCAGGTCTTCCAGTGTATGCAGAGCAACACTTTTCCCCGAGCCGGAAAGTCCGCTGACAATAACCAGTTTCAAGACAATAGTACCTTGGCTGAGTGCCGGTCCACACTTTTTACCACAAAGGACACCGGGGCCACAAAGGCATGGAGCGGCAAGCTACTAACTATTGTCCATGAAACGTGCCTGGCGTTCCATAAACAGTTTGGCTGAATCGAAGCCTTTTAGCAGCAGTGTGTGATTCCGGGCAGCCGCTTCTGCCAGTACCGCCAGGTTGCGACCGGGGGCAACCGGCAGGGTGATTTCCGGGACATCAACACCAAGGATGTTCTGCGTGGTGCGTGAACCGTGCAGCCGGTCGATTTTATGCATCTGTTCCTCTGTCATCTGCAACAGCTTGAGAATCAGCCGCAGGTTGCGATTCTGTTTGATGGCGCTGTCACCGAACATGGCGCGGATATTAAGAATGCCCAGACCACGGACTTCCAGAGAATCACGCAATACCTCCGGGCAGCGTCCATTGAGAAGATCGGGGGAGGTTTTTGCAAATACCGGTGCGTCATCGGCAACCAGGCGGTGGCCGCGCGCAACCAGCTCCAGTGCCAGCTCGCTTTTGCCCACACTGGGATCACCCGTTATCAGAAGTCCCAGACTGAATACTTCCATAAACACACCGTGCAGGGTGATTTTATCCGCAAACAGGTTGGTCACGTAATACTGCAGATAATTTACCAACTGCAGCGTGGACTGAGTGGAACTGAATAATGGCGTTGAACTGGCCTCGCTGCGTTGTTTGATGTCCTCAGGTACGGTCTTCCGGTCGCCGATAACGATAAGATCGGTCGTTCCGTCAAATAACTGGTCGACCAGATCACGGCGGGAGTTATCACCAAGGCGATCGAGGTACTGGATCTCTGTGGAGCCGAGAACCTGTACCCGGTTGGGATGAATCAGGTTGAGGTGTCCAACCAGTGCTGTCTTGGCGCTTTCGGATTGCGGATTTTTGATGGCGCGGCTTTCACCCAGCTGACTGCCTACCCAACGCAACTCCAGTTTGTCCTTCAGTGTGTCGAACAGGGTGCCAACAGTAGCATCTGTGTTCATACGGAAAGTTGCTGGTGAGTTCTTTAGTTGCTGATCAGTTTAAAACATTGGTCGCTGTCATTACAGCTACGCAGTTTTGAGCAGAATTCCTGATCGCTGAACATCGCCGCCAGATGCGCCAGGATTTGCAGGTGTTCGTCGGTGGATTCTTCCGGTACCAGTAAAGCGAATAGCAGATCAACGGGGTTGTGGTCGATGGCGTCAAAATCGGTTCCCTGCTTGAGGATGGCCATGGCCGCGATGGGCTTCTTAAGGCCACTCAATCGGCCATGTGGTAAAGCAACACCCTTGCCCAGCCCGGTACTGCCCAGACGTTCACGCCCAATCAGGCTATCGAAGATCTCACCACCGGCAAAATCCGGCAGGGCATCGGCCAGCAGCCCACTGAGCAACTCCAGGCTGCGTTTCTTGCTGGAGATGTCCGGCTGGCAGACAATGCGTTCCGGTTGCAGGATTTCAGAGATTTGCATGATCTTGTGTTCGACTTGGCGAGTAGCTTTAGGGCCTGTTAACACGATAAAAACGGCAGTGCCGGTGGCCATTTCTTTACCGGACAAAGCGCCGCAAGCGCCGTGCGCCTGCCGTCTATAACTGCCGTACATAAGCGAGCGGCAACGCAGGGCTGCGGGGAAATGGTCCCGTTCCTTCGCGTTGTGCCCCAAATGCGGCCAGCCGGCGATACTCGTCGTTTATTTAGAGTCACTAAACTTCTCTCCTCGTGCCTTGCCTGGCCGCATCTGGGGCTGCCCTGGTTCAGCTGCCCACAGGCTGTCATTTCTACATACTTTGCTTCTTGATGGCGCCTTCACTACGGTGATGGTCGGTTATTTTTTCCTTGTGTTTCTTGATCTGACGGTCCAGCTTATCGGCCAGACCATCAATTGCCGCGTACATGTCCGCCTCGGTACTGTCTGCAAACAACTTGCCGCCGCTGATATGTATCGTGGCTTCCGCCTTATGGCGCAGTTTCTCTACACTCAGGATGACGTGTACGTCGGTAACGTGATCAAAGTGACGTTCCAGTCGTTCAAATTTCTCGCTGACATAGTTACGTAGCGGATCCGTTAGTTCGATGTGATGTCCGGTAAGATCTATTTGCATGGATACACTCCTCGTCCAGCGCCTCAAGCGAGGCGTTTACGTTCATTGGAAGGTGGTATGGACATCGCCTCACGGTATTTGGCGATAGTCCGTCGAGCCACTTTTATCCCCTGCTCGATCAGCAGGTTGGCGATTTTACTATCGCTCAGCGGCTTACTAGGGGTTTCTGCAGCCACCAGTTTTTTGATAATGGCGCGAATGGCGGTTGCCGAACACTCACCGCCGTCAGCTGTACCAACATGGCTGGAGAAGAAATATTTGAATTCGTAGATGCCGCGAGGCGTATGCATGTATTTATGCGTGGTGACGCGTGAAATGGTGGATTCGTGCATTTCCACGGTTTCGGCGATATCGCGAAGTACCAGCGGCTTCATGGCTTCATCGCCATACTCAAAGAAGTTGCGTTGGCGATCGACGATACAACGGGCAACTTTCAGCAGCGTTTCATGACGGCTCTGCAGACTTTTCATGAACCAGCGCGCCTCCTGCAGATGATTACGCAGGTAGGTATTATCCTCACTGTTATCGGCGCGCTTCACCAGGCTGGCGTAGTGACTGTTGATGCGTAGTCGGGGTGCTGCCTCTATATTCAGGTCCACCTGCCACTTGCTCTTGTTTTTAAAGACAAATACATCGGGCACAACATATTGCGGTGTTGCGCTGCTAATCTGTGAGCCCGGTCGCGGGTTGAGCGACTGGACCAGTTTTAGTACTTCCTTAAGCTCAGATTCGGACAGCTTCATGCGCCGCATAATCTGATTATAGTCCCGATTTCCGAGCAGGTTGATGTGTTCCTGCACCAATTGCAGCGCCTGTTTACGCCAGCGGGTGTCCGGGGCCAGCGCCTGAAGCTGAATGGTCAGACATTCAGCCGGATCACGGGCAGCAACGCCGACCGGGTCAAAATGCTGAATACGGTGCAAAACCGCCTGAATTTCTTCAATACCGATTTCCAGTTCCGGCGCCAGTCCCAGACTGTCGCATAATTCTTCCAGCGATGCGTTCAGATAACCATCGTCATTGACAGAGTCGATAATGGTTTCGGCAATGGAAAGATCGACGTCGCTGAACGGTGTCAGATCAAGCTGCCATTTCAGGTGTTCGTGCAGTGTCGGACTTTCTCCGCCGTGGGTTTCGAAGAAATCTCTGCCCTCACCATCAGTCGGGGTGCTGTAGCTGGTTGCACCCATATCAAAGGTATCTTCCCAGTTGGTGTCGCCTGGCAGATCTTCCGGAATGGTATCTGTATTGCTGGAAACTTCGCTATTGGCGGGAGTTTCGCTTTCCGATGCGTCGGGGGCCTGTTCATTACTGGCTTGTACTTCGTTTTTGTCGCGCTGTTCCTGACCGGAATCCATCGCGCTGTCCGTTTCAGGCTGCGATTCTGCTTCGTCGCGTTCCAGCATCAGATTGGAATCGAGAACGCCCTGAACTTCGAGTTGTAGCTCCAGCGTCGAAAGCTGCAGCAGGCGGATCGCCTGTTGCAACTGTGGCGTCATGGTTAAATGTTGCCCGAGCTTAAGTTGGATCGACTGCTTCATATTTTGGTGTTATCGAATCCCTGTCATCCGGCCGCAGCAAGGCGCCCTATTCTATTGCATTTATTGTGCCAGTGAAGCATTTGTTGCAATTTTCTTAACCCGCGTTACATCCTGAAATGGTCGCCAAGATAGACTTCGCGCACTTTCTGGTTCTGTAAAATGGCATCTGGCGGCCCTTCGGCCAGTGTCTGGCCGCTGCCTAGAATATAGGCGCGATCACAAATACCCAGCGTTTCGCGGACATTGTGATCGGTGATCAATACCCCGATGTCACGTTCTGTCAAGTGTTCCACAATACGCTGAATATCGATGACCGAAATCGGATCAACACCCGCAAAAGGTTCATCCAGCAAAATGAACTTCGGCTCCATGGCCAGTGCACGCGCGATTTCCACGCGTCGGCGCTCGCCGCCGGATAAGCTCAGTCCTTTCTGATCCCGCAGGTGGCCGATGTGCAGCTCCAGCAAGAGTTCTTCCATTTTATCGGCACGATTCCGGCGAGTTAAATTTTTTCGCATTTCCAGTACTGCCCGCAGGTTGTCGGCAACACTGAGTTTGCGGAATACGGAGGCTTCCTGAGGCAGGTAGCCCACGCCGTGACGGGCACGAACGTGCATCGGAAAGCGGGTCAGTTCGCGGTCGTCGAGCCATACCGAGCCGCTGTCGCTGGGGATCAGGCCCACGATCATGTAAAAACAGGTGGTTTTCCCTGCCCCGTTGGGGCCCAGCAGACCGACCACTTCACCGCTGTCGACGTGCAGAGAAACTGCATCGACGACCTGGCGGCCTGAGAAGCTTTTGCTCAGTTTGCGGGCTTCCAGGCGGGTCATGGCTCGGTCGGCTTTTTGGGTTCTTTTTCGGTTTTTGGCTGGATGGTAATGTGCACGCGTTCGTCGGGCTGGTCGGTGCCGGCGCTTACCTGATCTTTTTCCACATTATATTCGATACGCTCGCTGCGCAGCACATCACCTTGCTGCTCGACTTCGGCCTGTTTCAGCAGAATGATATGTTCCGGATTGGTGTAGTATTCCATATGCAGCGCCTTGGCGCGTACATCCTGGTCTTTGTTGTCAGGCCGTTGCTGGTAGGTTGCCGGTGTGCCCTCCATGATGACTTTTTCTATGTCATTACCCTTGTTGTGGACAGTCATGGTTTCACCGGTGAGTTTCAGGGTGCCCTGCTCGACTTTTACGCGTCCTCGATAGATGCTGATGCCCTTGGCGTCATCGAGTTCAACGCGGTCAGCTTCAATCAGCATCGGCTGCTGACGGTCGCTGGAAAGCGCCCAGCTGAGCATCGGCAACGCTGTCAATGCAAGAAAAATCAACTGGTTTCGAAGGTTATTCATGAAATCCACGTACTTGCGCGAGAAGTTCCAGTTGCTGCCGGCCCAGATTGGCGCGCATTCCTCTGGAAGTAAAATGCCAGCTCCCCGCCCGTAACACAACCGCTGCATCGGTTTCTATGCTGTCTCCGCTGTGGGCGATGCGCAGACGCGTGGTTTTCAGGATCAGCCCGCTGTTTTCAGGCTGCTGGTGCATGACCACCTCTTGTTCCAGCAGGAAAGGCCGATTATCCGGGTAGATCCAGCCGGTTCTGGCATATGCGCGCCACTGTCGCTGTTGCCGGTCGTTGATGGTTAGCTGTGGCTGAATCAGGCGCGCGGCTTCTTCACCTGCCCATTGTTCCAGTCGCTGGGCGTGCAACTGTCTGGAGAGACGGCCCTGTGGGTCAAACATCGTCCAGCGTGGCTGCTCGATATAGAGCTCAGGTAGCTGTGCGACAGGGTGCGGCATGCTATCCCGCTGACTGGTGTGCAGGTACAGCCAGAGGCTGGCCGCTGTGGCAGCTGATATGCCTATCAGCATCCAACTGGAAGGTCGGGTCACAGGTAGCTTTCCAGCTCCCGTTGCAGAACGCCCTGGGCTTCCATCAGCATTTCACAGACATCCCGGCCTGCACCACGGCCGCCGGCACGGGGTGTCTGCCAGTGTGCATGTTTGACCACCCAGGGATGGGCATCCTGAACGGCGATGGCCAGGCCGACTTTACGCATCACCGGCAGATCAACGACATCGTCACCGATGTAGGCAACCTGCTCAGGGCTTAGGTCAACACGATTTAACAGATCGGCAAAGCCTTCCAGTTTGTTTTTCTGGCCCTGGTAAATAAGGTCTATGCCGAGGTTGCGCATGCGGTGTTCCACCACCTGGGAAGTGCGGCCGGTAATAATGGCGCAACGTACACCGTGTCTTTGCAGCATGTTTATGCCATGCCCATCCTGTGAATGAAAGGCTTTGTATTCCTGGCCGTCGTCACCTATGAACAGGCTGCCATCGGTGAGTACTCCGTCCACGTCAAAAATCAGCAGTTTGATTTGGGAGGCTTTCTCGAAAATATCTTTCATAAGTGAAAAGTTCGTATGGCCGCGGAATGCAGGCAACACGATACCAGAAGTTCTCGCCGTTTTCCGTATTTTATGGGGGGCACGGCTTGGTTTGAAGCGACTTAAACGACCCCGGCCCGTAATAAATCGTGCATATTTAGGGCGCCAACGAGCCGTTTATTTTCATCGGCAACCAGCAGGGCGTTGAATTTCCCTGTTTCCATGATCTGCAAGGCCTCTGCGGCCAGCAGGCCCAGCGCAACCAGTGTGCAGTCGCGGGTCATTGCCTCATCGACAGGTGTGGTATGCAGATCAACATTGTGATCCAGCGCACGGCGCAGATCGCCATCGGTGAAAATACCCTGGACAATATTATCATCGTCTACAATGGCCGTTGCGCCCAGGCCCTTGCGGGTGATTTCCAGCAGGGCGTCACAGATCAGCGTGCCTGACTCAACCTTCGGTACCCGGTCACCGCTATGGATCAGATCATCGATCAGTAGCAGCAGCCGCCTGCCCAGTTTTCCGCCGGGATGCGAGCGTGCGAAATCGTCTGAGGTGAAGCCGCGTACTTCCAGTAATGAAATGGCCATGGCGTCACCCATTGCCAGGGCTGCCGTGGTACTCGCGGTAGGCGCCAGACCCAGGGGGCAGGCTTCTTCCTCGACGCCGACATCAATATTGACATTGGCGGCTTCGGCCAGGACCGATTCCGGGTTACCGGTCAGTGAGATTAAAGGGACATGCAGACGCTTGATGATCGGCAGGATGGTCAGAATTTCCTCGGTTGTGCCCGAGTTGGACAGCGCCAGAACCACATCCTTGGCCGTAATCATGCCCAGATCACCGTGGCTGGCTTCACCGGGGTGAACAAAAAAGGCGGGTGTCCCGGTACTGGCCAGTGTTGCCGCTATCTTGCTGCCGATATGCCCGGATTTGCCCATGCCGATGACGACCACGCGTCCTTCGCAGTCCAGCATGTAGTGGCAGGCACGCACAAAATCATCGTCGATACGCGATTTCAGCGCCTCAACGGCGGCAGATTCTGTTTCCAGTACCGCCAGACCCAGTTTCTTCAAAGTTGCGTTGCTCATGAAACTCCCGATCTGCCGCCAGGCTGTTGGAAAACCGTCATGCGACACGCATCCTGCGTTTACCGCGCAAAGCGGGTAGCAGGAAAAAATCGGCTGAAAATGCTCATGTACTGCGCGTACGCCGCGCTTTTTTGCCGATTCTCGCCTTGTCCCGTACTCGACTGAGACTTTTTCAACAACCTGCCAGTGGTTCAATGCCTTGATAGTTGAACCACCCATGTAAAACGTTAAAGTATAACAGGGTCTGGTCGCCGACATAGTGATAAATGGGAACAAGCCAATCTTGTCCCCGGGGTATGCATGACAAACGTTGTCCCTTTTAAAAGACCAAAGGCGTCGAAAAAGCACAAAGGAAACACCCTGTGCCGGCGCGGTTTTCATCAATGGGTCCTGGTCAACAAACCCTTTGACGTCAAGCTGGGGCGTCTGGTGACCTGCTATCGTTGCGAGCGCTGCGGGAAAGAGAAAACCGGTGTTTCATGAGTCGGGGTAAATGGGGGCAGGCACACGGGGACAGAGTTGAAATCTGTCCCCTTACCGTTTACAGGCGCTGCCCCGTATAATGCGCGCATTCGGAACACACAGGCGGGGCAAACGGGGACGGATTTGAAATCTGTCCCTTACCGTTCATTGGCAATAGAAAGAAAACAGGACATGGTGGAAACAAGCACCCAGACTGGCTCGGAGACCCTGGTGAAAATTCGCGGTTTGCGCTTTGCGCGTGGTGAACGTGCGATTTTCGAGGGCGTGGACCTGGATATTCCGCGTGGCAAAATCACCGCCATCATGGGGCCCAG
>JAUXDG010000241.1 GCA_030618475.1 Gammaproteobacteria bacterium
AAACGCTCACCGTCACCGTTCAACAGGTACCCGCCTTCACCGCGCGCGCCTTCCGTGATCAGCATGCCCTTGCCGGCAATACCCGTAGGATGGAACTGGAAGAACTCCATATCCTGTAACGGAATACCGGCGCGCAGTGCCATCGCCATGCCGTCACCGGTGTTCACCAGTGCATTGGTATTGGTGCGGAACAGTTGCCCGACGCCGCCGGTTGCCAGGATCGTCGTCTTGGCCTCGATCAGGATCGGTTCACCAGTGGCGATCTCGATCGCCAGTGCGCCGAGAAAGTAACCGTCCTGGTTGCGTATCAGATCGATGGCGAAATATTCGTCGAAGAAATGGGTTCTGGCTCGAATATTCTGCTGGTACAGCGAGTGCAGAATGGCGTGGCCGGTGCGATCGGCCGCCGCACAGGTGCGCACCGCCTGATCACCCCCGAAATCGCGGCTCTGGCCGCCAAAAGCACGCTGGTAGATCCTGCCCGTATCCAGGCGTGAAAAGGGAACACCGAAATGCTCCAGTTCATACACCACCCGGGGCGCAGCCCGGCACATGTATTCGATGGCATCCTGGTCGCCCAGGTAGTCACTGCCCTTGACCGTGTCGAACATGTGCCAGTGCCAGTTGTCCGGCAGCACGTTAGCCAGCGCCGCGTTCACGCCCCCCTGGGCGGCGACGGTATGGGAGCGGGTTGGGAAAACCTTGGAGACAACCGCGACGCGGGCCTCTGCCTGAGACAGCTGCAGCGCCGCACGCAAGCCGCCACCACCGGCACCGATGATCAGGGTATCGAAACTGCGTTTGGCGATACTCATGCTCTAGTCAATGCTCCCGATGGCCGCCAGGGTCAATGCCCGCACTGTCCACAGCAGGCTGGTCAGCAACACCAGCGCGGTGACCGCCATCAGCAGCAAGCGTAACCAGACGGCGTGTATATAGTCGATCAAGACATCGCGAATTCCCACCCAGACGTGCAGCAGGACCGCCAGTGCAAACAGGGCCGTGGTCACCCCCATGCCCGGTTGACCCAGCCAGGAACGCCACTCGCTGTAGCTAAAGCTATCGCGAACGGCGCCGTAGGAAAACACTGAGACCAGGTAAAGTGCGAGATAAATCGCCGTAAAACGTTGCAGCAACCAGGCACGTAATCCCTGTGCAGCGCGGCTCACAGCAGCTTCACCGCGTACCAGGCGGTTGCCAGCAGGGCGCCCAGATTGACCAGCCAGGCGCTGAGCCTCGCGGTGGCCTTGTCAAGACCGATTCCGACATCCAGCAGCAGGTGGCGAATGCCCGCCAGCAGGTGGTGGCTCAAAGACCACACAAGCAGCACTGACAGCAGCATGACGGGGGTTGAGTGCAGATGCTGCCGGGCTTGCTGGAATCCCTGTGTGTTCTCCAGCGACAGGCCAAACAACCAGGCAAGCAAGGGAATGGACAGAAACATCAGGACACCGGAGATACGGTGACCGATGGAGGCTATACCGCCGGGCGGCAGTTTGATGACAAGCAGGTTGAGAAATTTTGGCGCTGGTTTTTGTCTGGCCATCGGGTTAAACGTGCCCCAGGAAGTCTGTGGGTTTATACCACCTGTTCAGACAATCTGCCAGTGTTTACATGGCTGACACCCGGCGCAGGATTGTCTACTATTCAGCACAGGATTTCAGGGAACAATATTATGATTACTGACTGGAAAGACTTCCTGCTGACTGCCGGCGCCGAATTCAACGACACGGGTGTTGTACATTACGGAAATTTACGACACGAACTGAGTGTCGCGATTACCGGCAACGTCTTTGCGGACCTTTCACACTACGGCCTGATTTCGGTACACGGCGATGATGCAGAAACCTTCCTGCAAGGCCAGTTGACCAATGACATACGCAATGTCGACGATCAGTACAGCCAGTTCAGCGGTATCTGCAACCCCAAGGGACGCCTGCTTGCCAGTTTCCGCGTTTTCCATCGCGGCGACAGTTACTACCTGTGCCTGCCCACGGATATGATCGAAGCCGTCATCAGCCGCCTGCGCATGTTTGTGCTGCGTTCCAGTGTGACGCTGGAGGAAGCCAGTGACACCTTCGTACACCTGGGCATATCCGGTAGCGAGGCGGAACAGGAACTGCGGAAATTCGCCGGCACATTGCCCGACAACACGCACGAGGTCACGCAGGACAAAGACCAGGCCATCATCCGTGTGCCGGGCATTCATCCCGGTTTTGAAATCTTCACCACCGTCGAGAATGCCAAACAGCTGTGGAACACGCTCAACGTGCAGAGTGCACCGATTGGATCGGTAGCCTGGCAGTTTCTCGACATACAGGCCGGCATCCCGGTGATTTCTCCTGAAACCCGCGAGGCCTTTGTGCCGCAGATGGCCAACCTTCAGTTGATCGATGGCGTCAGTTTTACGAAGGGCTGTTATACCGGACAGGAAATCGTCGCCCGTATGCAATACCTGGGCAAACTGAAGCGACGCATGTACCTCGCCAGGGTCGACAGCGAATCAGAGCCGCAAGCCGGCAACGAGGTCTATGCCGGCGATGACGAACGCCAGAGCGTCGGTAAACTGGTGTCCGCAGCCCCTCATCCGGATGGCGGCTACTCGATGCTTGTGGTGCTGCAGATTTCCAGCGCTGAAGGCAAAGCCAAACTGCGGCTGGGGTCTGCTGCCGGCCCCGTCATAGAGCTGGAGCATCTGCCCTACCCGTTTGCCAGCGAGTCGTAGCAGCGCCGCCCGCCGGCACGATTTTCATGGCCCGCCATCTCGGTCAGGAGATCGTTCCCGCCTCAATCGATTAATCATCCGGGAGCCCTTAAATATCCCGCCGGATTGTCGCTAAAGGGGGAACACCGCCACAAGCCGAGGAACGGGCATGGAAACTGAAGAAGACTTTGTTCACGAGCTGCTCGAGGATCTGGAAAGCGGACAGCTGCAGTTACCAACACTGCCGGAAGTTGCGCTGCGGGTTCGCGAAGTCGTTGATGACGAAAATGCCAACGCCAGCCAGATTGCCGAGATCATCGCCCAGGACGCGGCACTGTCAGCGCGCCTGATTCAGGTGGGCAACTCTCCCCTGTATCGTGGACGTCAGGAAATCGACCGACTGTCGATGGTCATTGCCCGGCTGGGAAACAAGCTGGTGCGCAACCTGGTGACCAGCCAGGTCATGAAGCAGATGTTCCAGGCCACCAACGACGTGATCGACCAGCGGCTGCGGGCCGTCTGGGAACACAGTGTACAGGTCGCCGCCATTGCCCGGGCACTGGCGGGCCAGAGTCCGGGTATTTTGCCGGACCAGGCCATGCTGGCCGGGCTGCTGCATGACATCGGCACCTTGCCCATTCTGTACCGTGCGGAGGAACATGACGAGCTTCTCGACAACCCCGACCTGCTCGATCAATTGATTACCCGGCTGCATACCCGGATTGGCGGTGCCATCCTCAAACACTGGAAATTCCCTGAGACGCTGGTCTCTGTAGCCGCAGAGCACGAAGACCTGAGCCGCACTCACGATGGTCCCGCGGATCTCGTTGATATCGTCCAGGTCGCCAATCTGCAAAGCCATATCGACAGCGATCACCCTCTGAGCCAGACAGACTGGACACAGGTTTCCTCGTTTCACCGCCTCGGACTGGATGTCGATGTGCACGAAATTGAGCTTACCGATGTAGCCGAGGAAATTGACGAAGTTCAGAAACTGTTTGCATAAACATCTGTAACATTATGTATAAACATATTATTTTTATTTCAAGGGCGCTGGGTGTTGTAGGAGCGGTCTCCTGACCGCGATGCCATGCTACGGCAATCGCGCCGGAGGGTGCGGCGCTCCTACGCTTCTGCCATGAAAGTTTCCCGGTCTGGGAACAACCGGGATCGCGAACCCCTCGAGTCGTACAGCTCCCAGGCGATGCCTCACGTAATAATATTTATATTTATTATGATAAAACTAAATCTAATAATGAGCAGAATGTCGGTGGCGTTTGGCTCAATGGCTATCAAGGTGTTTGGCATTTAAAG